>NZ_DAITZW010000029.1:0-24605 GCF_036847465.1 Thermovirga lienii
GAGCTTGAGCAGTATGAGGGGTCGATCTTGAAAAGCGCCCTCAACAGCCAAAGTTCGGCTTCCTTGGCTGTGTTTTCTGAATACCTTAAAAAGCGTAAAGAGTGGTTTGCCCAGCAGATGCTTTACCAAAGACTGCAGTCTTTGTACGATAAAGCTGTCCTTCAGGAAAAGACATTGAACGTTTCAGTTGTCTCCCTTGGAAGCGCCCCGGTTCCAGACAAACCCTTTAAACCAAACAAGAAGCTCCTCTTGGCGGTGGGTGTAGTATTAGGGCTTTTTATTGGTGTATTTTTGGCCTTTTTCATGGAGTTCTTCCACAGAGCTTCGGAGGACCCAGAAGAAAGGGAGAAAGTGAAGCTGATAAAGGAGGCCTTCACACTGAAGGGATTTTTCAAGTCGTGAAGTTTGTTTATGTATTCTGGACTGCTTTGCTATAGAATAGCCTTACATAAGTAAGCAAGCATCGGAAAGCCAGGGAGGTAATGGCCATGTTGGATATCCTAAGAAAGCGCAGAAGCATAAGAAAATATCAGGAAAGGCCCATAGAGCCCGAGAAGATAGAGACGCTAAAAGAGGGACTTCTGCGGTCTCCTTCGGCGAAGAACTTAAAGTCCTGGGAGTTTGTTTTCGTTGAGAACCCCGAAACCATAAAGAAGCTTGCGCAGGTAAGAGGAGCAAGCTCAAGTTTCTTGGCAGGAGCGCCCCTTGCGATAGTCGTCATGGGAAACGAACAAACCACCAACGTATGGGTGGAGGATGCATCCCTTGCCGCCATGATAGGCCAGCTTGTGGCTACCTCCATAGGCCTTGGCTCATGCTGGATCCAGATACGCAACCGGGATCATTCGCCAGAGCTTTCCGCCGAGGATTACGTCAGAGGCCTCTTGGGCATACCTGAACCGTACAGGGTGTTGTGTATCTTGGCGGTAGGATATCCAGCCGAGGAGAAAAAGCCCATACCTAAAGGGGAGCTGCCCTACCATAAGATACATACGGAAAGATTCTAGATAGTGGGACTAAAACATACAGGAGGCCTACACGAAATCATGATGAACAAGGACAAGGTATACGCAGAGGCCCTTAGGCTTCACCGGGAGTACAAGGGCAAAATAAGTGTGGAGAGCAAGATGTCCGTTGAGACCATGGAGGACCTTTCTTTGGTTTACACGCCTGGAGTCGCAGAGCCATGCAGGGAGATAGAGAGAGATCCTTCCTCCATATTCGAAGTTACATCCAAGGGCAACATGGTAGCGGTGATAACTGACGGCACCGCCGTCTTGGGGCTTGGTGACATAGGTCCAGACGCTGCCCTTCCAGTGATGGAGGGCAAGGCAGTGCTTTTCAAGCGTTTTGCGGGCATAGATGCCTTTCCTATATGCATTGATTCCAAGGACCCTGATGAGATAGTGGATATCACTGCTAAAATAGCTTCCTCTTTTGGGGGTATAAACCTGGAGGATATCTCAGCCCCCAGATGTTTTGAGATAGAGAGGAAACTTCAAGAGAGGCTGGATATTCCTGTATTCCACGATGATCAGCACGGAACGGCCGTCATAGCTCTTGCAGGGCTTTATAATGCTCTGAAGATAGTGGAGAAGAAATTGGAGGATGTAAAGATTGTCATGACGGGAGCGGGAGCAGCGGGCACAGCCATAGCCTTTTTCCTTTTATCTGCAGGGGCAAGGAACGTAATATTGTGCGACAGGTCTGGTTCCATCTATGAGGGAAGAAAGGAGCACATGAACCCTGCTAAAGAAGAGATAGCAAAAAAGACCAACCCTGGCAAAGAAAAGGGGGCCCTGAAGGACGTAATAAAGGGTGCCGACGTGTTCTTGGGGCTTTCTGGTCCTGGACTTTTGACCCAGGATATGGTGCGTTCCATGAACAAGGACCCCATAATTTTTGCCATGGCGAACCCCACGCCGGAGGTATTCCCCGATGAGGCCAAAGAGGCTGGGGCGGCCGTGGTTGCCACGGGCAGGAGCGACTTCCCCAACCAGATAAACAACTGCCTAGGTTTTCCGGGGATTTTCAGAGGGGCCTTGGATGTAAGAGCAAGAGCCATAAATGAAGAGATGAAACTTGCGGCGACAAAGGCCCTGGCTGAATTGGTTTCAGATGAGGAGTTGTCACCAGAGTACATAATCCCAAGTGCCTTGGATCCTCGAGTGGTCCCTGCTGTCGCAAAAGCTGTTGCGGAAGCGGCCTGCAAAAGCGGCGTGGCACGGTTGCCGTTGGAATAGAGTAAAAAATCTTATTGAAATATTTCTAGTCAACTGGAGCGGCCATTGATGGAACATGCAAATGGCCGCTCTGTGTTAAAGGAAGCTGAGGAGGACAGGATGGAGAAGTTGACTTTGACCTTGGAGATAACCGAAAGGGTTGTTTTGGAGTACTTGGAGCAGTTTCCAGAGGAGGTAAGGTGTGAAAAGGCCCTGGACGCGCTGAAGGTTGGCGTTATAGCCATTCAATCGGCTTCGCCCTCCTTGGACACCAGGGTGGTGGAAGAAAAGTTTCGTCAGGTCGAAGAGGATATAAACGGGGCAATCTCAGATTTCAAGGAAGAAATCAGGACGAAGCTGGAGCAGTACTTCAAGGCAGAGGGAGGTTCTGTCCCCCTGTGCCTTGAACGTTATTTTGGAGAGAACGGGAGTCTTGCCAGGGCCATGGAGGAGTATTTCGACATGGAGAGAGGAAGGCTTTCCGAGGTGCTTAAGCGCCAAGTAGGGCCCGAAAGTTTCCTGGGAAGACAGATGGATCCCGCCAACAGAGAGGGGCTAATAGCGAGGGTAGAGTCAGTTGTTGAGGAGATAATTAAAGAAAACTCTCGGCAGGTACTGGGGGCCTTCTCCTTGGACGACGAGAACAGTTCATTGAGCCGCCTTAAACGGTCCATAAGGGAAGAGCTGGAGAGGTTCGATAAAAAGGCGTCTGAACAATATGCTTCCATCCTAGCTCTTTTGGAGAGGGAAAAGGGGAGGATGGAGGAGGCCCAAAGGGGTACTGCCAAGGGTAGAGATTTTGAAGATGCCCTTTATGAGCGATTGGCCCGGCTTGCCAGAGAGCTTGGGGATTGGTCGGAGAACGTCTCAGGATCCAAGGGATTGGTAGCTTATGAGAAAGTAGGAGACTACGTGGTATGTTTAGGTGAAGATTCGGCCGCTCCTGGCAAAGTGCTAGTCTTCGAGGCCAAAAAGGCCTCAGGGTACAACCTGAGGAAGATAAAGGACGAGCTGGACAGGGCAAAGAAGAACAGGGGAGCAGACATAGGAATTTTTGTCTTCTGCAAGGGGTATGAGCCTCCGGAAGTGGGGGACTTCTACAGGATGGGTAGCGATTTCGTGGTCACGGTGGATGAAGAGGCTCTTGCTTCAGAAAGGTCTGTCATATTTTTGGAGGCGGCCTACAGGATAGCCCGAGCGATGATTGCCACGAGGGTAAGGGAGGAGGAGAAGAAGGCCATAGACGAAGGCTACATAAGAAGCGAGATGGAGAACATAATCAAGGCCTTGGAGAGGGCCTCCGATATCCTGACTAAGGTTGGGACCATTAGAAACAGCGCAGATGCCATAGAAAAAAACGTAGACAAACTCCAGGAGAGCATTAGGCGCCACGTGGAGAACATACAATCCCATCTGCCCCATTGAGGTGTCATTGCAAAAGGGTTGTAAGAAGTAGATTTTTTTATATATAATTCATTCAATTGTTGATATTAGGATAGTGAAAAGCTAGAGGGAGTGAGGGCTGTTGAGGATAGAGATAGCAAAAGAGGTGTTCGAATCATACCCCAATTACAGGCGCTACGTAGTACTGGCCAAAGGAGTCGACAATTCAGGGAAGGACGAAGAGCTGGAAGGGATGCTCAGGGAAAAAGAGCAGGCTGTGAGAAGCTGTGAGGATCTTTCAAACTACAAGGAGCACCCCAGAATTTTGGTTTGGAGAAAGGTCTTCGAGGACATGAATTTGAACCCCAACAGGTTCCCCCCATCCATAGCGAACCTTGTGAAGCGGGTCAGATCTGGCAAGGATCTGCCCTTTGTCAACAAGTTGGTTTGCATATTCAATATCGTAAGCTTAAAGTATATAGTGCCTTGTGGAGGAGATGACCTGAGCGTCGTCAGGGGTACCTTGCTTTTGGGGCAAGCCGCAGGTGATGAGACATACAACCCCCTTGGTAAACCCCAAGAAACAGAAACCCCTGCACCTGGGGAGATAATCCTTTACGATACGGGCACCAAAGATGTTTTCTGCAGAGGCTGGTGCTGGAAGAACGGCGATTCAAGCAAGATAACGCCCGAAACTAAGGTTGTGGCCATAAATATAGACGCCATGATGGACGTCGTCCCTCAAGAGGAGCACCGAAGAGCGGCTTTTGAAGTTGCCGAACTGGTGAAGTCCAAGTGCGGCGGTGAAGTTGACGTGTGGTTACTTTCGCCGGAAAAGAGGTGGCTTGATATTGAATTTTAGCCTTCTCGTGGCTGGCGATGTCAGGAGTTAGCCATGAAGTACTCTTTCTTGCGCAGGTCTTTGATATTCCTTTTTTCCATTTTAGCGTTGGAGACCTTAATTATATTGGTAGTTTGTGCAGCTATTTGGAGTCAATTCAACCATATGGCCTCTGAACGACATAGGACTCTACAGGAAAACATAGGGGTAGTCCTGGAGGAGGTAAACAACGTATATGACTTCGTGGCCAAAGATTATTCTTGGTGGGACGAGATGGTGGAATTTCTTTCCACTGAAGACCAACTTTGGGCTGCGGATAACATTGCCCTGGATAGTTTGCTTTCTCAGTATGTGGTTGATGGGATAGCGGTGGTGAATAGAAGCGGGAAAGTAATATTTCAAGACGGCGTAGCAACTGATGCCCTGCTTGAAGGATACATAAGGAAGTTAAACTTCAAAAAGCCTGAGTTTAAGAATTTTTATGGAACGTTCGGCGACAATACTGCCTTGTATTATATTGCTCCAATTCAACCATCAAGGGATGTGGAGCGCAGGAGTGTTCCTCAGGGGTATCTGTTTGTGATAAAAGTTATAGACGCTCATTATTTAGGACGATTGGCTCTTTTGACCGATTGTTCTGTGACCTTAGCGGCAAAAGAGCCTGAGCCCCAGCTGGGGCTTATTTCGGTGCCCCTCAGGGGCGACCATGGAAAACCAGTGGGTTATTTGGTGTTGAGGAAGTTTGATCCCTTGCTTTCTGTGGGCAAGGAGCTTCTAGTAAGCCTTTCTCTTATAGCTTTTGGGACCAGTATTTTCTTTGGCCTATTGATCATTGGGTATGTTTACTTTAGGTTCATCAAGCCCTTAAAGGATATGGGAAAAGCTTTATTGGATAAGGACCCAGACCAGATTAGCGGCTATGCAAGAAAAAGAGGAGAGATAGGAAATATAGCTGATGCGGTAAGTCGTTTCATAGAGTACTTCAGGGTGGATCCTCTGACTGGACTGAGGTCTAGACATGAAATGGAAACCATACTGGAACGATACATAGAGAGGGCAAAGGATCAGCATTTTTCAATAATTATGGCCGATCTTGATAACTTCAAGGATTTAAATGATACTTACGGTCACAAGGTGGGGGACGAGATCTTGTCGAAGTTTGGGCTAGTAATTAAAGACTGTCTTCGAGTGAGCGACTTGGCTTTCAGGTACGGTGGGGAAGAGTTTTTGATAATCCTTCCAGGGGCAAGTATTCATGATGCCGCTGCGTGTGCAGAGCGCATAAGGAAGAAATTACAAGAGATAAGCGTATGTGAGGGAATAGAGATCTCCGCAAGTTTCGGAGTTGCGGAATACCAGGAGAACGATACAGCTTCCAGCCTTCTTGAGCGGGCGGATAGGGCCCTATACAGAGCCAAAGCTCAGGGTAAAAACAGGGTAGAGGTTTTGGTTGGTGTTGATACATAGGGATTTTTGATTTTTTGGATGAGGCATAAAGACGGTGGATAGGATGATAGAAGTTGAGCGTGAAACCAGAGGCCAAATAATAAAAAAGGTGCTACTTGTAGAAGATACTCCTTTTTATGTCAGGATCGTTGAGAACCTGCTGCCAAAGGATGCTTTCATCGTAATTACGGTTCCCTCTGGAGAAGAAGCCATAAAGAGAGTTTTCGAAGATAAAGATATAGCTATAGTTTTAATGGATGTTGTCCTAAGTGGGCAGCTCGACGGAATCAAAACCGCACAGGAGATCCTAAAGGTTAGAGATATTCCGATACTCTTTCTAACATCAAGTACAGATCCCAAAACTTTGGTGAGAATAAATAGCTCAGGAGCTTACGGATACATACCCAAGGGCACGGAGGGCGTATCTCTTCTTTCCAATGTAAATATGGCCCTTAAGCTTCATGAAACCAGGCTTAAACTGAAGGAAAAGGAAGCCACTCTGAGGGCCATAGTGAACATCGTTAAAGATGGAATATTGTTGTTAGACCAAGCGGGAAGAGTTTTGTTTTTAAATCCTGCAGCGGAAAAGATATTTGGTTATACCAACAGAGAAGCCCGAGGAAAGGGTTTGTTTTCTTTGCTGGAACCCGAATGGATTCTGGATGTGACATCTGGAGACGAAGTAAAAAGTGGAGAACTGGAATATTCAAAGCACCTTGAAGGGAAGGAACTAGAAGTAAAATTTAAGCATAAAAGGGAAGAAAGGCCGATCTTTGTGGATATGACCTTTTCTTTGTTGAAAATAGAGGAAAGATCCTACTATGTTGTAGCAGGTAAAGATGTGACCAAGCATAAAGAGCTACAGGAAAAATTGTTATATCTTTCCATAACAGATCCCCTCACTGGAGCATATAATCGAAGGTACACGGAACAAAGGCTACAGGAAGAAATGGAACGTTCCAAGCGGATGAGGACTGTTTTCTCTGTGATAATGTTTGACTTAGATCATTTCAAACGTGTAAACGATGAGTTTGGCCATGATATAGGGGACGAAGTGCTTAAAAGGGTGACGGATGTAGTAAAGAGGAGGATTCGTAAGATTGATACTTTGGGACGTTGGGGTGGGGAAGAGTTCTTAGTTATTTTGCCTGGGACAACGTTGGAAAAGGCCGTTTTTTTAGCGGAGGAGTTAAGAAAGAAAATAGAACAGGAAGATATGCCCTTCGATGGCAACTGTACTGCCAGTTTTGGCGTTACAGCTTTCCTTGAAGGGGAATCGGGCAAAGATTTGATAAAAAGAGCAGATGAAGCTCTATACAAGGCTAAAAATGAGGGCAGAAATTGCGTAAGATATGCAATTTATTAGTATAAGTACGGTGGTGTAGATGGCGTTTTTTGTTAATATAGAATAAAGCTATCTGTAACGGTGAGGAGTGGTCCGAATGGTGTCAGAGGATATGAATAAACCCAGTGTGGAAGATCCCTCTAAAAAGCGAAGGTATGCCCGTGCGCCCTTCGAAACCAAGGCAAGCGTTGGCCCTTCTCCTTCAGGCCCTTGGATAGAGGCCCAAGTCATGGATATAAGTTTTGGAGGGGCGCATGTTCGCTTTAAAAACGACGAGACCATAGTGAAAGGTGAGCAAGGTGAGGTCTGCGCGGTAAAGTTTCACGCGAAGGGCGAAGACAAGGTTTACGTTGGAAAGTTGGCCTGGGTGACTAAAGAGGAAACTCCTGATGGAGTAAAGATGGTTGAGGCAGGGGTGAACTTCGGAGAGCTACCGTTGGAAAAGAAGAACGAAATACTCAAGGTGTTTATGTGGACCAAGCTGGAGCAAAATTCTCAGAAAGAGAAAAGCCAAGAAAATCTTTAAAAAATTCAATAATTAAAGCGTAAAAGGCAAAATGTCCCGTCGCCTTCCCAAAGGGAGGGTTGATGGGACATTGTGATTCTGATATCATACCTCCGGCGCGCCAGTATACTGTACATAGTATATTGGAGGTGGAAGTTTTGGAGTACCAGAAGCAGAATGAAAAGAAGCTGCCCCCAGTAGGTTTGTCAGCAGCGGTTATCGCTATCTCAGCCTTCGTCATTGGTTTTTCCGTCCTCAAGTTGAAAGTGGATGCCCATATCCCTATCCTCATTGCAGCCATCATATCTGCCCTTTGCGGCATGCTCTTTCTAGGAAAGAAGTGGGACGATCTTCAGGAGGGAATGCTCAACGGCATTTCTTTGGCTCTCTTGCCCATCGTGATACTCATGATGGTGGGTGTGGTAGTCGGTGTTTGGATCCAGAGCGGAACCGTGCCAGCCTTGATCTATTATGGCCTCAGGATCCTCTCTCCCAAGATCTTCCTCGTAGCGGCTCTTCTGTCGTGTTCCGTTGTCTCTCTTGCTACTGGAAGCTCATGGACCACCGCGGGAACTATAGGAGTGGCTTTGATGGGAATCGGATCGGGCCTTGGAATTCCTGCCCCCATCACTGCAGGAGTGATAGTCTCTGGGGCTTACTTTGGTGATAAAATGTCCCCCCTTTCGGATACCACGAACCTGGCGCCTGCCGTCGCAGGAGGAGAGCTTTTCGATCACATAAGGGCGATGCTCTGGACAACCTTGCCAACCTATTTGATCGTAATAGCCGTTTATACTTTCATGAGCATGAAATTTCATGGCCAGACGGTGGATGCACAGGCCGTTGAGACTATAAGGACCACTCTGGCAAGCCAGTTCAATCTGAATCTCATGACCTTGCTTCCCCCTGTCCTTGTAATATTGCTGGCTGCCAAGAAATTTCCTGCGATACCGGGGCTTATCCTGGGAACCTTGGCAGGAGTGATAGTTGCTGTGGTCTATCAGGGAGCATCAGCGGCAGACCTCATCACTGCTGCCCACTATGGATATGAATCCTCCACCGGCGTAGAAGCTGTGGACAAGCTTTTGACCAGAGGCGGACTGGACCACATGATGTGGACCATTTCCTTGATAATCTGCGCTTTGAGTTTCGGCGGCATCATGGAAAGGTGCGGCTACTTGGAAAGCCTTCTTAACGCCCTGAGCAGGATAATAAACAACGTCACAGGGCTTATAACCACTACTATCTTCTCCAGTCTATTTGGTAACCTCTTCCTTGGAGACCAGTTCTTGGGCATTGTGGTTCCGGGCCGTATGTTCAAGCCGGCCTTCGACAGGTTGAACCTTGCCCCTAGGATGCTTTCCAGGACCTTGGAGGACTGTGGAACCCTTACGTCTCCTCTGATACCTTGGACGGCCTGTGGCGGCTACATGTCAGCCATGCTCGGAGTAAATGCCTTTTCCTACGCACCCTACGCAGTGCTAAACTGGCTCAACCCCATAGTGGCCATAGCTTTGACGTTCTTCGGCATAGGAATCTTCTATAAAAAGGACTAAATAATCAGCAAATATAGAAAAGGGCCGGCTAATTGCCGGCCTTTTCTATTTTTTTGCTATTTTAAACGTTGTGATATTAGTGCGGCTACCTTTCGGCCAGAAAGTAGCATGCCTCCGAATATGGGACCCATCCTGGGGCCGCCGAAGGTAGCGTTGCACGCCATGCCGGCAACATAGAGACCTGGGAAGACTTCCTTGGTGTTTTCGACGGTCTTCTTTTCCGCTTCGTCGGGGCACATGAACTTCTCTCCTTCGATGTCTCCAGAGGGGGTCATAAGTTTGCCAGGAGCTTTCTTGGCCACCATGTGCACTACCTCGGTGTCGTGTCCTGTAGCATCTATAACGAAGGAAGCCCCTATTGAAAGGGGATCCACATGAAGCCCCGACATCTCTACGGGAGTCCAATTGATGACCAACCCCGTGATGCGGTCACCTTCAACGGAGACATCTTCTGCGCTTATGCAGTTGAAGACAGTAAGTCCTGCTTGGATGGCCTTGCTAGTTATGGAGCATACGCTCTCTATGGCATCCGCAGTGTAGTATCCAGCATCTTCCCACGGTTGGACTTGCACACCAAACTCCTCCAGGATCTCCTTTGCGTCCTCCTGCACGACTATTTCATTGAAGAGCATTCCTCCTCCCCACATGCCTCCTCCAACGCTCAGCTTGCGCTCAAATAGTGCAACGCGGTGCCCTTCCTTTGCAAGATAGTAGCCTGCGACAAGGCCGGAGGGACCTCCTCCAACTATGGCTACGTCCACCTGGAGATGGCTCAGTATCTTCTGATAGTACCTGGTTATAATTGCCTTTGAGATAATCTTTTCGTCCAGCTTCATTTGTCCATCCTCCTTTTGGGTTTCAGTCTTCTGTACGGCTTAACTTTACTGCGCAAAGCTTCCCACACATGGTGCAGGCCTCCTTGTCTTGGGCAATGTGAGCCCTACACCTTAAAAGTTCTCCATCCAGGGCTTGTCTTGCCATTTCCTCCCAGTTTAGGTTTTGCCTTGCTACGGACATGGCCCTGTCCCTTTCTATGGCGCTTTTGATACCCTTTGAAACATCCCCTACGTGCGCAGCGATCCTTGCAGCCATCACGCCAAGATATACGTCCTTTTCATCGGGCAGCCCAAGATGTTCCGCCGGGGTCACGTAACACAAGAAGTCCACCCCTGCTGCGGCTGCTACGGCTCCTCCAATGGCTGCTGTTATGTGGTCGTATCCCGGTGCTATATCCGTCGGAAGGGGGCCCAACACGTAGAACGGGGCTTCGTTGCACAGCTTTTTCTCGAGTCTTACGTGAGGCTTTATGTGCTCCAGGGGTACGTGGCCCGGGCCTTCTATTATCACCTGGACGCCTTTTTCCCTGGCTCGTTTGGCAAGTTCCCCAAGGATCAAAAGTTCGCTTATCTGAGGCCCATCTATGGCATCGAGCACCGTTCCTGGCCTGAAGCCGTCCCCCAGGCTCAGTGTCACGTCGTATTTGTGGGCAATCTTCAAAAGTTCATCAAAGTGTTCATACAAGGGGTTTTCCTTTTTGTTCTTCCTCATCCAACGAAGAGTTATAGAGCCACCTCTGCTGACGCAGGGCATTATGCGTTCCGCGTACTTCAGGCGAGCAGCGGTTTCCTGGGTGACGCCACAGTGAACCGTTATGTAGTCCACTCCCTGGAGGCACTGTTGTTCGATGGAGTCGAATATCATCTCCTCGGTCATTTCCTCCACATTGCGGCCTTTTCTGGCCATCTCTGAGGCAATGCCGTATATGGGAACGGCTCCCACCATGACAGGAGAGTTCTCCAGAAAGAACTCCCTTGCTTTATTAAGGTCCCCTCCAGTTGAAAGGTCCATTACGGAGTCTGTTCCAGCTTTGATGGCCGCTTCCAATTTCCTTTTTTCGAAGTCAAGATCTGCCTTTTCATCGCTGGTTCCTAGGTTGGCGTTTACCTTGGTTCGAAGTCCCTTTCCTATGGCCTTTACGTTTTTGACTGATCTGTTTTTGTTCTTGGGTATGACCACCCAGCCATTGGCGATGTAATCTCGTATCTCCTCTGGGGTAAGTTCTTCGCCCTGGGATGCTTCCACCATCTCCTTGGTGACTATCCCAGCCTTGGCGCTTTCCAGTTGGGTCTTTGACATGCTCTTCCCTCCTTCATCTTTTCGGTGGAGGGGCAAGTGAAAAGGAAAAGAAAGAAAAGAAAAAGCCGCCCACGGCGGCAGAGGAGTTGTTTCCCTTTTCTTGCCATTCCCTCCGCCAGTATTACCTGGATCAGGTTCAAGGGGTACCTTCTCAGCCCCGTTTTTGGGGCGCCCCCATGGCCTCTGGTAATCGATTAAAGGTTTATCACTTGAGGAGCCTTTTGTCAAATCATTCCATTAAGCTTCTTATTTCCTTCCCTCCTTTGGGTGATCGAAACAAAAACACCAATGGGATGCATGCAGCGAAGAGGAAGACCCCGAGCATGAAAACGTAGTTGTATCCTATGACTGCAGCCTGTTGGGTTAAGAGTCTCTCCAAAAGCGCCAGGGCCTTTTGATGGGCCACGCTCTCTGGTATTCCCTGGGAGGTGAGCCCAGAAGTCACTTTTTCGAGCCATATGGACGTTTTAGGACTGGTTATAGTAAGATTCTCCGCCAGGACGGCCCTGGCAGTGATGGTTGCCCTTTCAAGGTACGTGGCAGCCAGTGCGATGCCCACGCTTCCGAATATGGTCCTTACCAGGTTGAAAAGTCCCGTAGCGGCGTTCATGTCCTTTTCGTCCACTGTGGCAAGGGAAGCGGTGCTTAGGGATACGAAGATTATGCCGAAACCCAAACCCTGGATTAACTGAGGGATAAAGAGGTCCTTCACGCTGGTTTCCACTGTGAGTCTTGCCATGAAAAAGAAAGAAACGCTGCACAGGCCAACCCCTGCAAGAAGCATCTTCCTTGGGCCAAGTTTCTGGTAGAAACGGCCGGCCAATGGCATGGTTAGGGCCATGGTCAGGCTTCTAGGAAGCATGGCTATCCCTGAGTCCACCACAGGATATCCCCTTATCTCCTGTACGAAAAGGGGCAGCAGGAAAAGGCTACCGAATAATCCCATGCCCAGGAAGGTGGATATGGATGTTCCTGTGGCTAGGGGGATGTTCTTGAGCACCCGTAAGTTGACTGCAGGTTCCTTCACCCTGAGCTCCCACCATACGAAGAAGGCCAAGGCAAAGAAGGAGACCAATGACAATTTTACTATGAAGGCAGATTGAAACCAGTTGTGCTCTTGTCCTTTCTCCAACATTATCTGGAGGCACGATAATCCTATGGTCATGGAAACCAACCCTAAGGCGTCTACGTAGCCTTTGGTTCTTTTGAGGTACGGGGGGTCCTTTATGAACATCGGTATGAGGATCATGCTGGCTATTATGGCTGGAACGTTGATGTAGAATATCCAGGGCCAGGAGTACGTGTCGGTGAGCCATCCACCAAGGGTGGGGCCTATGGCTGGGCCCAGGATAACCCCCATGCCGAAGATGCCCATGGCCTTTCCATGCTCCTCCGGGGGGAAGGTCTCGCGGATTATGGCCTGGGATATGGGAATTAAAGCTCCCCCTCCAATTCCCTGAAGCACCCGGGAAAAGATCATGAACGAAAGGCTTCTGGCAAGGCCACACATTACTGATCCTATCCCGAAGAGCACTACGCTCCAGAAAAAGTACCTTGCCCTTCCAAACCTTGAGCTCAGGAAGGCTATGGAAGGCATTACAACTACATTTGCGAGCATATATGCAGTGGCCACCCAGGTTATCTCGCTGGTGGATGCCCCTAGGGTACCCCTCATGGAGGGCATGGCAACGTTCACAATGCTGCTGTCCAGCGCCGCTATGAAGGTGCCCAATATGACAGTAAAGGTTACGAGCCATTTGTTTCGTGGTTCATAAGACATTTACACCAAAACCATCCTCACTTGACTTTGACGGGAGCCACCACGGAAAGCCCCGGTCTTAGGGGGTGCTCAGGGTCCATGGGAGAGTCGATAGCTATCCTCACCGGTACCCGTTGAACTACTTTCACGAAGTTACCCTAGGCGTTCTCCGGAGGAAGCAGGCTGAATACTGCTCCTGTTCCAGGCTGGAAGCTCTCCACGTGGCCTTTTAACGTCAAGCCCGGATATGCGTCCACTTTTATATCCACATCCTGGCCGACTTTCATCTTCTCGGTCTGGGTTTCCTTGAAGTTGGCGGTGATCCATATGGGGCCTTCTTGAACGATGGCGAAGGCAGGCTGGCCCGCAACGGCAAGGTTGCCTACCTCAGCCTGTTTTTTCGCTATGGTTCCATCGATCGGAGAAAGCACTTTGGTTCGCTGCAGATCCAGCTTGGCCTCTTCTAGGGCGGCCTGGGCTTCTTTTGCTTCGAACTCCAGGACTTTCTTTTGTTTCTTGATGCTTTCTATTAATGCCTGGGCCTCTTTCACCATTTGTTTTGCTTCCGCAAGCTTGGCGGAAGAAGCTTTCGAGCGGGCCTTTACTTGATCGAATTGGGCTTGAGGGATCACTTCCTCCTCAAGGAGCCCTTTGTACCGTGAAAGGTCCTTTTGGGCCAGGTCATGCTCTGCCTCTGCAGCTTCCACCGCGGCCTCCGCTTGGGCAAGCTTGCCTTGGGCCTGCTTGATCTGGGCGTCTAGGGCCTCCTTTTCGGCCAGTATGGAATAAAGGTCCGATTGGGCCCTTTTAACAGCAGCATTGTAGTCAGCGGAATCTATCTCCATGAGCACGTCACCCTTTTTGACCTTCTGGTTTTTGTCCACCAGGACGTTGACTATCCTTCCTGTAACCTCCGGGGAAACGTAGACTATGGTCCCTTCAACGAAGGCGTCATCGGTGCTTTCGTGTTTGAATCCGTATATGGCCTTGGGGACCCCATATACTGCTGCTCCGAAAAGAGCGATTAAAAATCCAAGTATTATGACTATTCGTTTCTTTGAAGTTTTTCTTTTGTCGTCTTCTTTTGTAACGTTTTGCTGGGTGGTTTCCTTATCCATTTTTATACCTCCGTTTTGGACGTAATAAGTTCTTGGTGAGAGATTATTTCGTAATGAAGAATATCACAAATAAGGCAATAAATCATAAAGGTCTTGATGAAACCAAATATTTGCAGAAACTAATAAGAAAAAATTGAATGCACAAAATGTGCCTCTTATACTTTCCATTGGATTTTGCAGATGAATATTGCAGCTGGAGGTGTAAGTTGTGAGGAAGGTGTTGTCTGTTCTGTGTGTAGTGTTTTTGTCTTTATTGATGGTTTCGCAGGTTTATGGTGCGACTCTCAAGGAAATCCAGGATAGGGGAGTAATCAAGGTAGCTTTGGACGTCACCGAGCCATTTTGCTACGAAGAGGAAGGGCAGCTCAAAGGCTTAGAAGTGGATATGGCCAACGCTATAGCAGAAGCGATAGGTGTAAAGCTGGAGATTAGTTTGCCTGGTTGGGAAAATATAACGAAAGCTTGGGATCCCAACTATGATTGGAGCGACTTTGATATCGCCATGGGCGCTATAACCATAACGGAAGAGAGGGCCAAGGTATGTGACTTTTCCGACTGGTATTTCATGAGTGGCCAGATGGTGATATTGCCGAAAGATTCTCCGGTTCAGTCACCTGATCAACTAAAGGGGCGTAAAGTGGCGGCATTGAAGGACTCCGTTTGTGAAGAGGTGGCGTCTCAATTGACTGACCAGGTTGTATTGGTAAGCAGCGTGGACGAGGGATACGAGAAGTTATTGAACGGCGAAGCCGATGCAATGGTGTACGATGGAGGGTTCCTGCAGTACAAGGTCAAAAAGGACCCACGTTTCAGGTTGCTGGATGAAAAGTTTACGAGAGAGCGATATGGAGTGGCAATGCCTAAAAACACTCCCGAGCTCAAGGCAGTCATAGATGAGGTGGTAAAGAAAAACAGGAAGGAACTATTCGAAAAGTGGTTCAAGTAGGTGCTGAAGGACCAAGATTGTCAAATGGTGAAAGCATCTTATCCTTGGGCGATCTTGGCTGCCGCAATGCGTTTTAAGGGAGGGAAAGGGATTGTTCAAAAACACTAAAATAGGTTCGAGAATTGCGGGGAGCCTTTTGGCGGTAGTGGCTATATTTGCCGTCGCCACTTTCTTTTCCTGGAAGAACTTTCAGGAAATTCAATACTCTACTGAGGATCTGGTAAAGCAGAGGTTTGCCGAAATAAACCTTACTTCCGATATTGGGCAAAAGTTGCTGGAGGGTTCCTCCTACTACTCCAAGTATGCCCTGGTTGGCGAAAAGGATTACCTTCTAAAAGGTGATGAAAAATTAAAAGAAGCAGAAGCCCTTGTCCATCGGGCCATGAAGATGGCAACCGCAAGGAGTGATATGGGAGAGCTAGAGCAAGGAGCTCATGTGGCTACAAGCGCTATAAGTTCTCTCAAGAACGCGGCCAGGAAGATAGGAAGAGCCATGGAGAGTATAAAGGATAGCCGCGCAGAAACCGAAAAGGCTTTATCTACGGTTAGGGAAAACATGAGGGCATACTTAGCAGGAGAGAGAGAGGAGCTAAAAAACGAGATAGAATTTGAACTTGGCGTTGCAGCTGTAATGAAGCGCATGGGGAAAATCAATAAGGCCATGGACCTGTTGAGGGAAATGGAGAGCGTGGGAATGGACATATATAAAGCTCAGTTAACTCGGAGCGACAGCGAGGTAAAGGCTTTGCTCTCAAGGTTGACCAAGGTTCAAGACGAAGTGGGGGCCATCAAGAAAGACACCTACGTTCTTTCCAGCAAAAAGAACTTGGAAAAGGTGATTGAGGCCATAGGCTCATACAAAAAGGCGGTAGAAGACTTGGTAGCAAGTTGGGAGGCCCTTCAGAGCATAGCCCAAGATTTGGAGGATAGAGCGGAGAAGACCAACAAGCTAGTTGATGATGTGAACAAGGAGACTCTGAAGAAAGTCAATGAAGTTGCTTTAAATATAATGGTGCGCCTTTCTCAAAGCCTCAAATTGAGCTTAGTGGTGACCTTGGTCGTAATATTATTAGGTTTGGTGGTCTCTTTCTTGATCACCAGAAGCATAAAGAAACCTCTCCGCAACCTTTCGGACATGGCTCAAAAGGCTGGTTCCGGAGATCTCACGGTGTCTTTGGGGGGGTACTCCTTCCCCTTCCGCGATGAGATATACGAAGTAGCTGTGGAAATGGAAAAAATGATCACCAACCAAAAGCAGATCATAGAAGCCATAAAAGATGAGGTGAAAAACAACAAACACGGAGCAGATGAGCTTGCAAGGTTGTCCGATTCAGTGAATGAGGCCATGGAAGTTATACAAAGGGCGGTAAAGGATCTTGCAGAACTTGCGGAAAACAATGCAGCTTCGTTGGAAGAGACCAACGCGAGCATAGAGGAGGTCACTAGTGGCTCCAAGAAAGTTGCGGAGTCTGCGGCAGAAGCGGCGGACCTTTCGGACAAGACGCGCAAGATTGGTGAGGATGCCACAGGACAGGTTAAGAGCGTAATACAGGCTGTGTACAAGACTTCAGAGGATGCGGAACTCAACGCCAAGGCCATAGAGAAATTGGTGGATTCCGTTGAGAAGATAACATCCTTCGTTAGCACCATAAGTACTATCGCTGATCAGACTAACTTACTGGCTCTGAACGCTGCCATAGAAGCTGCCAGGGCCGGAGAACATGGTAGGAGCTTTGCCGTCGTCGCAGACGAGGTAAGAAAGCTGGCCGAAAACTCCAACAAAGCAGCTAAGGAGATAAGCGATTTGGTGGAAGTTCTCCGTGTGGAGAGTAGAAATTCTGCTGACGCAGTTATGGCATCGGTCGGGGAGCTTAAAACCACTGCACAAAGAGCTGCTGAGGTCCAGAACAACATTGAGTCTGTTCTGGAACACATCCATTCCATCGATGAGGCCATACATTCCATGGCTGCCTTTGCCCAAAAGCAGGCGGCTGCAAGTCACGAAATCGCTGAAGCCGTTGAGCAGATAACTTTGGCTAACAACCAGCTGGTCGAGAAAGTGGAAGGAATAGAATCCTCCTCTGTTTCCACTAACGAGAAAGCTATGCAAGTGGCTGAAGAAGCACAAACCCTTATGGCGAATGCCGATAAACTCGAAGTTATGCTCAACAGGTTCAAAGTAGAGGAAAAAGCGAAGGTGCAGGAGGAACTTGAAGAGGAAGAACACTTGACGGAGGAAAAGGAAGGTGCTAACATCTCGTAAAATCATTTTGCAGGAGGAAAGATAGTTGAGCATTAAAAAAGCGTCGTTACGCAATTGGTGGTGGCAGACTTTCGCGGTCTGCCCCCAAGAGCCTGAAGCGATGTAAATAAATAGAGCTTAGGGCCTTGGAGGCGGATCCCTTTTGGGATTCTCTTCAAGGCCCTTTTGTTTTGCTTGAGTTTTAGCTGTAATCAAAGAGGGGAGAGGCCTTGAAGAGCCTCTCCCCTCTTATTTTGAAGTCAAGGGGAGAAAAAGGAGGTAGACGAGGTATGAAGAGTTTGAGAAAAGAGGTCAGTTTTGTGGAGTTTGAAAAGTATAGCCATTGTTTCAATGCAGTGCCCCTGGTGAGGGAAATGCCCTTCGGAAGGAACAGTCCTTTTGATATATACCGCCGGGTCGCTGGGAAAGGGAACTTTTCCCTCCTTTTCGAGAGCGGAATTTCAAGGCCCCACGAGGGAAGGTTCTCCTTCGTGGCAGCAAGGCCAGAACGGATTTTCGCCTTGGCTAAAGGCACGTTCAGGGAGAAGGGGCCTAAAGGTAATCTGTTGCGAAGTGGCGGGCCGGAGCTGTTCGACAAAGCTATTGAGGAGTATATATCAAGCCATAAAAACGAGCTTTTCGAGGGCCTACCCCCCTTCCCAGGAGGTCTTGCGGGCTATTTGGGTTATGAAATGGTTCAGCACTGGGAGAAACTTTTCCATCAGGATCCCGAAAGGAAACTGAAGGAAAGTCCATTCCCGGAAGCTATGATGATGGCTTTTCGTTCTGTAGTGGCCATAGACCACCTATATGAAAGGATCTTCTTGATAGAGACGGTTAGAATCCCAGAAGAAGCGACTTCAGCGGAAAAAAAGACCCTCTACGATGAAGGAGTGCTTTCGCTGGAGGAACTCGAAAGAAAGATCTCAGAGCCAAGGTTTACCATGAAGTTCGAGGACCCTACGGAGATAGCGGCAACGTTTCGCTCTAACATGACCGAATCTTGCTTCCTTTCCATGGTGGAGGAGGCAAAGGAGAGAATACGTTCTGGAGATATATGTCAGGTGGTCCTATCCCAAAGGTTCACAGCCCAGGCGAAGGTTAACCCTTTGACTCTTTATCAGGCATTGAAGTCGGCCAACCCCTCCCCTTACATGTTTCTGCTGGATTTAAAGGACTTTAGGCTAATTGGCTCTTCGCCGGAGGTCTTGGTCCGAGTTGAGGGCAGCAAAGTCACCACAAGGCCCTTGGCTGGAACCAGGAGGAGAGGAAGGTGTCCCACTGAGGACAGGCACTTGGAAGATGACCTTCTGTCCGATGAGAAGGAGAGGGCAGAACATCTGATGCTGGTGGATCTTGCCAGGAACGACTTGGGAAGGGTCTGTGTGCCTGGCACGGTCAAGGTAACGGAGCTTATGGGGATAGAGAAGTACTCCAAGGTAATGCACATCGTCTCCAACGTGGAAGGCATCAAGCGAGAGGGCTGCTTTCCCCTCGAGATCCTGAAGAGCGCTTTCCCCGCTGGGACCGTATCCGGAGCTCCCAAGATCAAGGCCATGGAGATCATAGAGGAGCTGGAGCCTGAAGCCAGGGGGCCCTATGCCGGAGCAGTGGGATATATAGGATTTGGCCAAGACATGGACATGTGCATTGCCATAAGGACGTTTCTTCAGGAGGGAGAAAGGCTGCACGTTCAGGCTGGTGCAGGCATAGTCTACGATTCATTGCCTGAGAGGGAGTACGAGGAGACCAAGAACAAGGCCAAGGCCCTAATCAAGATACTGGAAGGCCAAAGAACAAAGGGGGTGGCCTAGGTGATTTTGGTCATAGACAACTACGATTCCTTTACCTACAACCTGGTGCAGTACCTTTCCCTAATAGATACTGTGCGGACTTATAGAAACGATGAAATTCAATGCGAGGAAATAAAGGATATTCAACCGGACGGCATAGTTATCTCTCCCGGTCCGGGGACCCCTGATGAATCGGGGATATCCAAGGAAGTAATAAGGGCTTTTGCAGGAGTTATACCCATCCTGGGGGTGTGCTTGGGACACCAGGCCATAGCAGAGGTCTTTGGCGGTAGGGTAATAAGGGGAGAGGTGCCCTTCCATGGAAAGACCTCGGAGATATACCACCGCGGAGAAGGAGTATTGGAGGGCCTTCCATCTCCCTTCAGGGCTACCAGGTACCATTCCCTTGTGGTGGAAGAGACCTCCCTGCCCAGGGAGCTGAAGGTCGTAGCAACCACCTTGGACGGTACCATAATGGCCATTCAGCACACATCCTTTCCAGTGTACGGCGTTCAGTTTCACCCTGAATCAATCATGACCGATCACGGAGAGAAGATATTGAGGAATTTTCACAAGATAGCAAAAGAACATCTGAGAAGAGGAGTTGAGCAGAGATGAAGATGACCATTGAGAAGGTTTTGGAGAGGAAAAACCTCGACTACTTGGAGATGAAGGACGTCATGGACGCCATAATGGAGGGAGCGGCACCTCCAATACAGGTAGCGGCGTTCCTTGCGGCCTTGCGGGTCAAGGGGGAGACCCCAGAGGAGATAAGGGCCGCTGCGGAGGTGATGAGAGGAAAGGCCAAAGGCCTGAATGTAAAAAAAGAGATCCTGATAGACATAGTGGGCACTGGCGGGGATGGAAAGGGAACCTTCAATATATCCACCGCAGCGGCTTTGGTGACGGCAGCAGGGGGGGTAGCTGTTGCGAAGCACGGCAACAGGGCCATCTCGAGCAAGTGCGGGAGTGCGGATGTGCTGGAGGAGCTTGGAGTGGGCATTTTTGATGATCCATCCTTGGTGGCTCAATGCATAGAAAGGACCAACTTCGGGTTCATCTATGCCCCCTACTTTCATGAGGCTATGAGGAACGTAGCTCCGATAAGGAAGGCCTTGGGAGTTAGAACCATATTTAACATATTAGGGCCTCTCACGAACCCCGCCAGGGTTAGGTTTCAGGTTTTAGGTGTTTATTCGCCCCACCTGGTGAGGCCCATGGCCGAGGCCCTTGCGGGCTTGGGTGTGGAGAGGGCTCTGGTGGTCTGCGGCTTTGGTAACATAGATGAATTTTCCCTTGAAGGACCCAACAAGGTTTGCTTCGTAGAGCGAGGGAGATTGGAAGAAGGGGAGATAGGACCAGAAGATGTAGGGCTTGAGAAAAAGAGCAACGACCTTCTTGCTGGCCAGGATGCCAAAGGAAACGCCGCCCTCATGGAAGGTGTGCTGAGAGGAGAAGGAGGTCCCCTGGTGGAGGCTGTGGTGTTCAATGCGGCAGCGGCTTTCTTCACGGCCGGAGTAACCCCCTCTTTGAGGGAGGGAGCGTTCTTGGCCAGAGACGTAATCTCAAACGGAAAGGCATATAAGCTTCTTTTTGAACTCAGGGCCTTTACGAGGGAAGCGAGAAGGGAGGAAGCCATATGACCCTTTCAAGAATAGTGGAAGCCAAAAAGGCTGAGATTAAGAGGATGAAAGCTCCTCGCCGTTCTTTGAAAGAAGCCATTTCGTCTGCCAGGGGGCTTGCGGTCATAGCGGAGATCAAAAAGGCATCTCCCAGCAGGGGAGTCATAGAAAGGACTTTAACGCCCGAAGCCAGGTTCCAAAAGTACGTGGAGGGAGGGGCTGTGGCGGTATCGGTGGTAACTGAAGGGAACTTCTTTGGAGGTTCTAACGAGACCTTGAGACAGCTGAGTGCCATTTCTCCCGTTCCCCTTCTGCGGAAGGATTTCATAATAGATCCCCTTCAACTTTACGAGAGCTTGTTTTTGGGAGCTGATGCCGTGCTTCTTATAGCTTCCCTTTTAGAGGGGAAAAAGCTTTCCATGATGGTGGAAAAGGCGCTGGAGCTGGGCCTTGAAGTTTTGTTGGAGGTTCATACCCCCGATGAATTGAAAAGAGCCATGGACACTCCTGCGAGAATAATAGGAATCAACAACAGAAACCTAAAGGACTTTTCCATAGATCTTAGGGTGACTCAAAGGATGATGGATTTGGCGCGAAAGCTTGAGAATCCCCTGAAGCGAAAAATGGTCTCAGAAAGCGGGATTTCCTCCCTGGAAGATGCTCTCTTTTTGGCAAGCTGCGGCGTGGATGCCCTTTTGGTGGGGACTTATCTTGTGGAGGCCCAAGACCCCCAGGACAGGATAAGGGAAATAGTGGAAAGGACCCGATAGCCATGGTGAGAGTCAAGCTTTGCGGGTTGAAAAGAAAAGAGGACGTTTTGAAGGCCCTGGAGCTTGGGTTCGACGCTTTGGGTTTTATTCTAGCCCCCAGCCCAAGGCAGGTAACCCTTGACGATGCAAGGCGTTTGACCGAGGGTGTCTTTCCTTTCGTGAGCGTAGTGGCCGTGGTGGCGGATCCCGAGGAAACATTTTTAATGAAAGTGATTTCCTGCGGTATTTTTGACGCCATCCAATTTCACGGAAAGGAAGATCCAAGCCTTCTTGAGGGATTGCCAGTGAAGGTGATAAAGGCCTTTTCCTTTGCTGAGGGAGAAAGAGCGGATTTTGAGAAATACAGGAACGTTGCAGATTTTTTTCTGTTGGACTCAGCAAAAGCCAAAGCAGGAGGGACGGGAAAGCCCTTTCGTTGGGAAAGAGTCGAGCACGAAAGGATGAGGAAACCCTTTATTTTGGCAGGGGGACTTGGACCGGGGAACGTATTGAATGCTATTGAAAAAGTAAAACCCTGCGGCGTGGACTTGAACAGCCGACTGGAGATATCTCCAGGTGTTAAGGACCACCGTCTCATGGAAGAGACGATAAGGATTATAAGAAGCTACCAGTTGACTAAGATGGAGGGGAGAAAAGATGAGTGACAGAAGAGGGTATTTTGGAGATTTCGGTGGCCGGTATGTGCCTGAGACCTTGATACCAGCCCTGGATGAGTTGGAGAAAATGTACCAAGAGGTAAGGCGCGACAGTTCCTTCAATGAGGAGCTAAAAAGGCTCCTTAAAACCTACTGCGGCAGGCCCACACCTCTTTATTTTGCTGAACGCCTCTCGGAAAGGTTGGATCGAAGGGTATATCTCAAACGGGAGGACTTGAACCACACGGGGGCTCATAAGATAAACAACGCCTTGGGCCAGGTCCTTTTGGCCAAACGGATGGGCAAGAAGCGGATAATAGCTGAAACCGGAGCGGGCCAGCACGGAGTTGCAGTGGCCACGGCCTCCGCCAGGGAGGGCCTTGAATGCCACGTTTATATGGGCGCCGAGGACATGGAGCGCCAGGCGTTGAACGTGGAGAAAATGAGGCTTTTGGGAGCAGAGGTGGTGCCAGTAACCTCAGGCAGCCAGACGCTGAAGGACGCCACCAACGAGGCGATAAGGGATTGGGTAACCAACGTCAAAGACACGTATTATGTCATAGGGTCGGTAGTAGGGCCTCATCCTTATCCCACTATAGTAAGAGATTTCCAGAGAGTGATAGGCGAGGAGACAAAGTCTCAGATATTGGAGGCCGAGGGAAGGCTTCCCGATGTACTAATAGCTTGCGTAGGTGGAGGAAGCAACTCAATAGGGTTCTTCCATCCCTTTCTTGAGGACGAGCACGTTGGGATGGTAGGTGTGGAGGCTGCGGGTCAGGGCTTATCCACGGGTCGCCACGCCTGTACCCTCACGGCAGGGAAGGTGGGAGTCCTGCACGGAAGCAGGTCCTACCTGCTCCAGGACCCATATGGACAGGTGCAGGTGGCCTACTCAATTTCCGCGGGGCTGGATTATCCCGGGGTGGGGCCGGAACACAGCTACCTAAAAGACTCAGGGCGAGTGGAGTACACTTCTGTTACGGACCATGAGGCTCTTGAGGCCTTTGAGCTTCTAAGCAAGCTTGAGGGGATAATCCCGGCCCTGGAAAGCTCCCATGCATTGGCTGAAGCCATAAAGAGGGCGCCCCTTTTGGGGGAGGATGCCTTGGTTGTGGTGTGCCTTTCGGGAAGGGGAGACAAGGATATGTCCTCAGTGAGGCCTTATCTGCTGAAAGGTGGTGTTTCCATATGATGATGAGATTGCAGGAGGCTTTTGCCAAGAGGAAAGCATTGATACCCTACATTACTGCTGGTGATCCTTCCTTGGAGGAGACGGTGCGTCTTATAGAGGTGCTGCAGGAAAGTGGAGCGGACATAGTGGAGGTGGGCGTTCCTTTTTCGGACCCTCAGGCGGATGGGCCGATCATTCAGATGGCCTCCAAGCGAGCCCTGGAGAGGGGAGTCACCCTGGAAGGGGTATTGAAGACCCTTCGGGAAAATGCTTCAAGGGTGAAGGTTCCACTGGTTTTGATGGGATACTACAATCCAATTCTGCAGTATGGCCTGCAGCGCTTTGCCTCCGAGGCAAAGGATGCAGGGGTAGCAGGTGTCATAGTCCCTGACCTTCCTTTCGATGAAGACCCTTCGTTTTATAGGGCCCTGGAGGACGAGGGAGTGGACGGGATATTGATGGTCGCGCCAAATACCCAGGAGGAACGGATATCAAGGATGGCGACCTTTGCCAGAGGGTTTGTGTACTGTGTCTCCTTGTTTGGCATAACCGGAGACAAGAGGGGGCCGGCAAAGAACCTGGACGAGTACATAGGAAGGGTAAGGCGCCACATAAAAATTCCTCTGGCCTTGGGGTTTGGGATCGACGATCAAAAGAAGGCCAAGGATGCCGCGGTCCTGGCTGACGGTGTGGTAGTAGGGAGTGCCTTGGTCAGGTTGATAGAGGAAAGCCAAAAGGACGTACATGCCCTTGAAGAAAAGGTCAGGGCCTTCACTTCGAGCCTCAGGAAAGCACTGGACTCAGCGGCTTTTGAATGAGGGGTATATCCCCAAGATCCTGAAGCTGAAACATCTTTTCTCCATTTCTTTTAGGGCCTCCAGGGCTTTCTCGCCTTGGGGGTCCAGTTCTATATCCACGAAGAAGAGGTACTCAAATGGGTTGCTGGTAAGGGGACGGGATTGGATGAACATCATGTTCAGCCCTGCGTCCTTCACCGGCTCGAGGGCGTAAAAGAGCGAACCAGGCTTGTGAGCCACGGTGAAAAGGATAGAGGCCTTGTTCATGCCTTTGAGGGGTTTTGTTGGGTTTTGTCCTTTGGATATGAGCCAGAATCT
>NZ_DAITZW010000030.1:0-21409 GCF_036847465.1 Thermovirga lienii
AAGGAGGTGGGAAAATTTGAACTCCGGCAAAAGCACCAAAACTTTTCTCATCCTAACAGTTCTCTTAGCAAGCTTCTTTCTTGGAACGCTAGCATGGCCAGCAGAGAAAGGAGGTAAAGATTCCATGGATTTCAGATTGAAGATAAGAGCCTTTGAGTACGGCAGCAAAATACCATCAAAGTACACATGCGAGGGAGAAGACGTTTCTCCTCCCATTGCGTGGGAAGATCCTCCAGAAGGAACCGAAAGTTTTGTGCTCATCGTCGACGATCCAGATGCGCCATCAGGCACTTTCACCCACTGGATACTATGGGATATCCCTAAAGACAAAAGGTTCCTCGAAGAGGGCACGCAGGAAGGCACCCCTGGAAGAAACGATTTTGGGAAGATTGGATACGGAGGACCTTGCCCACCTAGAGGACATGGACCTCACAGGTACTTTTTCAAGCTCTATGCCATCGATGCCCCATCACTCAACCTCAAGAAGGGTTCGTCTCGCTCCAACCTGGAAAAGGCTATGAAGGATCACATAATAAGAGAAGCAGAATACATGGGCATTTATGAAAGATAAGAGCCATCTAGTAGGCCAGGGATTTTTCCCTGGCCTGGCCAAACTCTCAGTATTCCACCCTTCCCCCACTTCAATTAACAATTAACACATTAGATATTCTCCCCATTTTTCTTGAAAAAATAAACCAACTATATTAGAATATTCTGCCGGTCTGATTACAAAAATTTCAATGTATAATTTAAAAGGGGGGATAATTAAGCATACATTTATATTGTTCTTGCAGCTCTACATCAAGTTGATGAATCAAAAAGGGGGATATTATCGAATATGGATATCAAATCTTACGTGCCAGCAGAAAAATCTATGCCTGAGTACACCGTAAAAGCCTTCGTCATAGGTATTCTTTTGGCAGCCATAATGGGCGCCGCCAATGCGTACCTGGGAATGTTCGCTGGGATGACCGTTTCTGCTAGTATTCCTGCAGCGGTCATATCCATGGCCATTCTAATGGCCTTCAAGGACAAGAACATCCTTGAGAACAACATGGTTCAAACTGCAGCTTCCGCAGGTGAATCCCTTGCAGCGGGCGTAATATTCACCTTCCCCGCCCTGATAGTCATGGGCAAATATACTCAATTCCCCTATTGGTTGGTAACCATCATTTCAGCTCTGGGGGGCTCCCTAGGGGTTCTTTTCACCATCGCACTGAGAAGAGCCTTCATATCGGAGGAGAAGCTCCCATATCCTGAAGGCACGGCGTGTGCTGAAGTACTCATAGCAGGAGATAAGGGAGGAAGCCATGCTAAGCCCATATTCTACGGCGGTTTATTTGGTGGACTCTTTAAGTTCCTAGGAAGTGCAGGACTTTGGTCAAGCACAATAGAGACGGCCAAAATGTTGGGATCCAAGGTGCTCTACTTCGGTAGCGACTTGTCGGTTGCTCTGGTAAGCGTAGGATACATAGTGGGCCTCAACATAGGCTTCTTGGTGTTTCTTGGCGGCGTCATAGCTTGGTTTATAGCCATACCTATTTATGTAGCCAGCACAGGTAATCCCGATGGATTAGGAGCGTTGGACTTGGCATGGACGATCTGGAGCACAAAGATACGATACATGGGCGTTGGAGCTATGGTTGTGGGAGGACTTTTCAGCTTGCTTAAGCTAAGATCACCTATATCAAAAGGCATCAAAGCCGGCCTAGAAGCTGCAAGACATAGGCAAAGCGGCAAGACCCTCCTTAGGACTGAAGAGGACATGCCCATGAACGTAGTCCTCGTTCTAATAGCGGCCTTCATAATTCCGCTCTTCTTCCTTTACACTCATGTTATAGGCTCCATGGGCGTAGCCGCCGCCTTGGCAGTAATAATGCTCATAGTAGGATTTTTCGGAAGCGCCATTGCTGGTTACCTCGCGGGAGTCGTAGGTTCATCCAATAACCCCGTATCTGGAATAACGATAATGAGCCTTCTTTTCACCGCACTGTTGCTCAAGGCGATAGGCATGGAAGGATCAGAGGGCATGGAAGCCACGATCTTGGTAGCTGCAGTAATATGCTCCGCTGCCGCCATAGCCGGAGACACCATGCAGGATTTGGCCACTGGGCACTTGGTGGGGGCAACACCCAAAAGACAGCAGGTTTTCGAGATCGTTGGAACATTTTTCGCAGCCTTGGTGATGTGCCCCGTTCTTAACCTTCTCATACAGGCCTATGGAATCGCCGGAACTGCGACGGCAAAAGAAGGGGCCCTGGCAGCACCTCAAGCCTTCCTTATGGCAAAGGTCACAGAAGGGGTGTTCAAAGGCTCCCTTGAGTGGAAGATGGTCTTCTTTGGAGCAGGTATAGCGGTCGCTCTGATAATCATCGACGAGATACTCGCTTCCAAGAAAGCTAAGTTTAGAACTCCTGTAATGCCTGTAGCCGTTGGTATATATCTCCCCTTGAGCCTTGGCGTCCCCATCTTCTTGGGTGGGCTGGTCAAATACGCCGTTAACAAGGCCAAAGGTAACGGTTCAGGGGAAGACCTTGCAGATCCGGGAGTTCTCGCAGCAGCGGGATTGATCGCCGGAGAGGCACTGATGGGTATTATGTTCGCGGCACTAATCGTCCTTGGCAAAGTTCCATCCATCGGCTTCAGCAACGACCTCATAGGCATAGCGCTCATAGCAGCCATAATCGCCTGGCTATTCAAAACCGGTAGTAAAAATAATGCCTGATAAACTTGAGATCTACCTTAACCTTGTGCCAATAAGAAACGAAACAATCAAGCTTGATGAAGAAGAGGGGAGTCCAGTCCTTTTAGTCCCTATGGACTCCCTCTTTGACTTTTTAGCCATTAGACGCCATGGAAGGTATCGTAGATTGAAATTGGATGACCTAGGAGCCTTCGTATGGCGGCTGTGCGATGGAGAAAAAACCGTACGGGAAATAGGAGAAGAAGTGCGTAATATCTACGGAGACTCAGCAGAACCTCTGTATGAGAGATTAATATACTTTCTACTTGAGCTTAAAAAAAGGCACCTTCTGGAGCTAAAATAGACACGAAAAGGTGGTGCTAAAAATGGAAAGATTTGAGAATGTTTACGGCGAAGTCGAAAACTTGAAGGGGGCCATGCTGGAAACACTGGCAGAGATGATAAAAATTCCCGCCATAAGCCCTAATTACGGTTACGAAGGAGAATACGACAAAGCAGAGAAGTTGCTTGAAATAATAAAAGACTGGCCTTTTGACAAGATCGAGCGCTACGATGCTCCCGACGAAAGGGCAAAAAATGGAGTAAGACCCAACATCCTGGCATACTATTATGGGAAAGACCACGATGAAAGCTCCAGGTTGTGGGTGTTGTCCCACCTCGACGTCGTCCCGCCAGGAGATTTGGAGAAATGGACCATAACTGACCCCTTCACGCCTTTGATCAAGGACGACAAAATCTACGGCAGGGGGAGCGAAGACAACGGCCAAAGCATCGTCTCATCTCTATATGCTGTAAAAGCGCTGATGAACCTTGGTTTGCGCCCCAAAAAGACTGTGGTGCTCGCCTTCGTGAGCGATGAGGAGACAGGAAGCGAAAAAGGCCTGAAATGGCTAATGGAAAACCACTCAGAGCTCTTCAGGAAAGATGACCTAGTTATAGTGCCTGACGGAGGCAACGTCGACGGCTCCTTTATAGAGGTAGCGGAAAAGAGCATACTATGGTTGAGGATCAAGGTGGTGGGCAAACAGGTCCATGCAAGCATGCCACAAAAGGGCATGAATGCCCATAGAATAGCGCTGAACCTCGCCTACAAGCTAGACAAGGCCTTTCACGAAAAATACAACGCAAAAGATGAACTTTTCGAACCCGCCATCTCAACCTTTGAACCCACTATGGCATCCAATCCAGCGGACTCACCAAACATTGTGCCAGGAGAACATACTTTCATCTTCGACTGCAGGGTTCTACCTAACTACAAGATAGACGATATCCTCGCAGACGCCCATAACATAGCGGAAGAACTAAAGAAAGAATTCCAGGATGAAAACCTTCCCGAGATTCACTTTGAAGTGCTTCAGAGGCTGGATGCTCCCATACCAACGGATCCAAACTCCAAGATTGTCCAATCTCTCAAAGAGGCTTTAATTAATCTGCGGGGCACGAATCCCAAGATAGGGGGAATAGGTGGCGGAACCTTCGCGGCCCACTTCAGAAAGCTGGGCATTCCTGCCGTGGTGTGGGCGACCTTGGACGAGATGGCCCACCAACCCAATGAATATGCAAAGATTTCAAACATCGTCGAGGACGCAAAAACAATAGCCTATCTAGCCATAAATTAAAGGTGGGGGTACCCCCACCTTTAATTTCTATAATTTCTACTTAGGATAAAAACTACACTATGAAACCTTGTCTTTAAGGGCCTTGGCCGGCTTGAAAGCTGGCACTTTCCTAGCAGGAATGCTTATCGTCTTACTGGGATCCTGTGGGTTCCTGCCCTCTCTGGCCGCTCTCTCCCTAACCTCGAAGGTTCCAAAACCCGCCAGCTGAACCTTCTCCCCTTTTGCCAAGGAAGAAGCTATCTCCTCAAATAAAGCCCCCACGCTCTCTGCTGCTTTTTTGTTGCTCAGTCCAGTCTTCTTGGCAACAATCTGAATAAGTTCGGTCTTATTCAAAGTTTTCCCTCCTTTCAACAGCTAATCGGCGTGATGATTATTACAGCTTCGCCTCATTTCTGCAACCATCTATTTTCAAGAGGTTAGGCACACTTATCCTTAGAGTTCCTCTTCACACGTAAAGATCAGTGCTCAAATATTTCAGGCCTGAGTCACAGACTAAAAACGCGATATTGTTCCCCTTTTCTTTCCCTCGCAGGAGACGAGCAGCGGCGAAAACGTGAGCGCCTGTTGAGAATCCTCCAAAAATACCTTCTATCTCCGCCAAGGCCCTTGCTCCTTCAATGGCCTCGTCATCGGTCACCGTCAAGTACTCATCCACAAGGGAAGGATCCAAAAGAGGCAAATCTCTGCAGTATCCCCCTCCCTGTATCTTATGGTTAGGGTTTCTAATCTCACCTCCGGCAAGATAAGGGGCTGAAGCTGGCTCGATTAGGTAACACCTTATGCCTGGGTCGTGTTTTTTGAGAGCTCTTGCACATCCAACAAAGGTACCTGCAGTGCCCACGAAATCCACGAAGGCATCTATTTGGCCATCAAGGTCCTGCCACAGTTCCTCTCCCGTATGAAGCTCATGAGCCTTTGCATTGGCCTCAAGCACAAACTGATCCGCTCTGAAGGCCCCTAACTCGTTTACTATCTCCTGCGTTTTGGCCTCGACCAAAGCCAAATCCTCCCCAGAGACCTGCCCCGGAATGGAGCCAGGTGCCTGATCTACCAAGACCACCTCCGCCCCCAGAGCCTTCATCATCCTGGCCCTCTCCATTGAGTTACCCTTGGACATGACAGCCACAAAGGGATAACCCTTAACAGCGCAAACAATGGCAAGGCCAGTACCTGTATTGCCACTAGTAAGTTCCACTACTGGCTGTCCCGGCGAAAGCATCCCCGAGGCCTCTGCCTCTTCGATTATACTTAAAGCTATCCTGTCCTTCTTGCTATAGCCAGGATTTAGGTTTTCCAACTTTGCAAAAAGCTGTCCTTCTAGTTCCCAAGCCTTACAAAGCCTGGAAAGCTTCACCACGGGCGTGTTGCCTATGGCTCCCAAAACGCTTTCGTACAACATGCCTATCCCCTCCTTCCTCCTTTTTTCAGCCATTGAACCTTGTAAAGATCGTCCCTTCGGCTCTGTAAGCTTCTTACGCTTCCAGAGGTCCTGAGTTCCTTTATCAAATCTATGTCGAGGTCGGCTATCAATGCCATCTCCGTATTGGGAGTGGCTTCCGCCGCAACGGCATCATGGGGAAAAGCAAAATCGGCTGGGGTAAGGATGGCGGATTGGGAGTACTGAATATCCATGTTCTCCACTTTGGGAATATTTCCAACGCTGCCCGTTATGGCCACGTAACACTCGTTCTCTATGGCCCTGGCTTGGGCGCAATGACGCACCCTGAGGTAACCGTTCCTGGTGTCGGTCCAATAAGGCACCAAAAGGATCGTCATTCCCATGTCAGCCAGTATCCTAGGAAGCTCTGGGAACTCAACGTCGTAGCACACCAATATGCCTATCTTCCCCACATCGGTGTCAAATACCTTGAGTTCGTCTCCTCCCTGCAGCCCCCAGGTCATGTACTCATCTGGAGTTATGTGGAGTTTGTACTGCTTATCCCATGTTCCGTCCCTTCTACACAGGAAACACACGTTGTAGAGGGCTCCGTCCTTATATTCTGGCACGCTTCCGGAGACTATGTTTATGTTGTAGCTCAATGCCATCTTTACGAGGGCCTCTCTCATAGGTTCGGTGTACTGGGCCAGAAGACGCATGGCCTCAGCGGGATCCTTCTGGTCATAGTGGGCTATCAGGGGAACGTTGAAAAGCTCAGGAAACAGAACCAGGTCGGCCTTGTAACCCGAGACAGCATCCACGAAAAACTCCACCTGCTGCATGAAATCGTCAAAAGACGCAAAGAGTCGCATCTGCCACTGGACCACACCCAGGCGAACATAGGTCTTGACCCTTTTTATAAGGCTTTTCTTTTCCTCGTAGTATATGTTATGCCACTCCAAGATAACTCCGTATCCCTTGGACTTGGTGTCCGCTGGCCAGTAACCTGGTACTATCCGCTTGACATGAAAGTCATTGCTCAGCTGAAAAGTTAGAACTGGATCGGTTATCTCCCTGTTTTCGACCATCCTAACGTACTCTCCAGGCTTCATGGACGAAGCATACTTGGCATACCCGGGGATTCGGCCCCCTATGATTATCCCTTTTAGGTTTAGGGTCTCGCAAAGCTCCTTTCTTGCATCGTACAACCTCCGACCAAGGCGCATATCCCTGTAGTCAGGGTGCACAAAGACATCTATGCCGTAGAGATAATCTCCGTCCGGATCATGATTTTTAAGAGTTCCATCCCCCACTATCTGCTTGTAAGTGTGACGATCTCCATATACAGTGGAATCGATGATCAAAGAAAGGGCTGCCGCCACCACGTGCCCCTCATACTCTATGCCAAGTTGCCCCTCAGGAAACCTTTCCACCATGCTCTCAAACTGTTTTTTCGTCCACGCTCCCCCCATGTCGGGGTATATAAGATCCATTATCTTCCTTATATCTTCGTAGTCCTCAACTCGAAGAGTCCTTAGATTTAGCGTGGAATGATCTTTTTCTCTATTGCCCATAAGCACAAAACCTCCAAAGCCCTTTATTTTCCCAGTAATTATAAATCAAAGGCTCTAGTTACACCAATTTAACACGACAATCTCACAAACACACGACGCACTAATCCGGGATTGACAAAATTGACAGACATTGTATCCTTGTATGTAAGGATACGCGCATCCGAAACGGAGGGGAAAGTTGATGGATTCCGTGCTGAAAGCCATTCCTGAGGAGACTTACGTACCAGTAAGGGTCATAGTCTACGAAACTTTACGAGAGGCCATCTTCCGCCGGGAACTCAAAGACGGCGACAAGCTGGTCGAAAGCGAGCTCGCCGAAAAGTTGAAGGTCAGCCGCACCCCTGTAAGGGAAGCTTTACGCATGCTTGAGTCAGAAGGACTTGTGGAAAGGATCCCCCGCAAGGGACTTTTCGTGAAAGGATTGTCCAAGGAGGACATAATAGAGATCTACTCCATAAGGCAGGCGCTGGAAGCCGTTGCCATAAGAGCAGTTTGCAAGAACATCACTGACGAAGAGTTAGCAGAGCTAAAAAAGCTTTACGCACAAATGGAAGATGCATTCGAAAAAGGCGACGACAACAAACTTTCCGCTCTTTCCCAAAAATTCAACGAGGCCATAGTGGCCCCTTCCAACATGCCCCGACTACTCAGTCTTATCACCACGTACCACGAGTATTTAAGCAGACTTAGATCCCTGTCCTTCAGCAGATCCTTGAGAAAAGTTCAAGCCTTGAAAGAGCATGGCCAGATACTCGAGGCAGTATCAGAACGAGACGCTGACAAGGCAGAACGACTGGTAAAAGAACATCTTGAAAACGCCATAAAGACCCTTACCATAGAATTCCCCCAAACAAAGGAAGAACCGTCGAATAACCTTTAGTTTCATTTTTGAATAAATCAAACATCAACCGGAAGGGAGTGATGCAAAAAGCAAGTACCTGGAAAAATAGACAAGGAACAAAAAACAAAAAGGGAGGGCGAAGTTATGAAGGGTAATTTCAAGAAATTGGTTTCGTTGATTTTGATTTCAGCTTTCATGTTATCCCTAGTTGGAGTGGCGAGCGCTGCGTGGAAACCCACCAGGCCCATAGAGATAGTGGCTCCTGCGGGACCTGGTGGCGGTTGGGACACTCTTGCGCGCGTGGTGAAAAAGGCTCTTGAGGAAGAAAAACTTGTGGACCAGCCCATCATCGTCACCAACATGCCTGGCGGCGGCGGATCCACTGGCTGGACGTACCTAAAGGGCAAAAAAGGTAAAGGAGAATACCTTGCAGTCAACTCCAGTTTGATCCTCCTGAATAACTTGCTTGGTAAAAGCAAGTTAACTTTCAGGGATTTCACCGTTCTGGCAAACTTGCAGGCCGAATGGGAGACCATAGCGGTAAAGAGCGATGCTCCCTACTCCGACCTCAAGAGCTTCTTCGAAGCTTTGAAGACTAACCCCGACGACATGCCCATAGGCGTTGGCCCTACCCTTGGCAACGACGACCACATCCAGTTTTTGATGCTGGCCAAAAAATACGGAGTAGATCCAGCTACCGTCAAGTTCGTGGTCTATCCTGAGACCGCAGCTGGCCAGATTCCAGCGCTCCTGGGAGGCCACATAAAAGCCATAACCATAAGCCTTGGAGAGACGCTAGAGCAAGTAAAAGCCGGCAACTTGAAGCTCTTGGGCGTATCCTCCCCAGAACGCCTGGACATACTCCCTGATGTTCCCACCTACAAGGAACAGGGAGTAGATTTAGTGTTCCCCCACTGGCGGGGCATCATGGCCGCCCCTGGCCTTTCCGATGAACAAGTCGCTTTCTGGGATTCAACCCTCAAGAAGATGGTAGAAAGCAAGACCTGGAAAGAGTCCCTAAAGAACCTGGGTTGGGACCAGTTCTACCAGAACGCAGCAGAGTACAAGGCTTACCTAGAGGAACAGGAAAAAGAGATAAAAGACCTTCTGACAAGGGTTGGGTTGATCAAACAGTAAACTCAAAAAGAGCATCGACCTGGAGAGGGTCCTCATACCCTCTCCAGGTTTTAAAGGAGGAAAATGCGGTGACTAAAAACGAGATTTCAGGACTTATGGCGATAATCATAAGCAGCATATACCTCTTGGCTACTTTGCGACTGCCCGAAACTGCCATGGGAGATAACATTGGCCCGAAACTCTTCCCCATTCTGGCAGGCGCCTTGGCCTTTTTGTGTGGCCTTATTCTTTTAGTTAAGGATCTAAGGCAAAAGAAATCCAACAAAGAAATATTTCACCTGGGATTGAAGGAAAACAAGAACATATATATAAAAATAGGAATTACCATATTCCTGGGAATAGCCTATGGCTTCGCGCTGGTTCCATTGGGATATGTAATATCTACTGCTCTGTTCATGCTGCTTGTCACCCGACTCATTAACGGCCCGCGGTGGTTAGAGAATTTACTTTTAGCCCTTGCCTTTCCCGTGGTAACCTACGTGGTCTTCGCCATAATGCTTGGGCTTAGCCTGCCAAGGGGCTTGCTATCGTTTCTTCCCTTCTAACACAAAGAGGAGGTATTTGCTATGGAAAGCATCTTTCATAATCTGTCCATTGGGCTGGACGCAGCTTTAACTCTCACCAACATAACATGGGTATTCATAGGCGGCCTTTTAGGGACAATCATAGGTATGCTCCCTGGACTGGGCCCCGCAACGGGGGTGGCCATCCTGATACCCATAAGTTACGGCATGAATCCCACGACAGCTCTGATAACCATGGCTGCCATCTACTATGGAGCTATGTTCGGAGGTTCCCGTGCATCCATAATGATAAACACCCCAGGGGATGCCTCAGCAATCGTATCCTGCTTCGACGGGTACCCCATGACGAAAAACGGAGAGGCGGGAAAAGCCCTTGCTATATCGGCAATAGCATCCTTCATCGGCGGCATAATAGGAATGATCTTTTTGATCTTCCTGACCATGCCAGTGGCTAACGCTGCCCTCAAGTTTGGCCCAGCAGAGATGTTCTCGCTGATGATATTTGCCCTTACGGCGACAGTCACCTTGTCTCAGGGCAATATGCTAAAAGGGTTCATCGCAATGGCCTTCGGGTTCATGCTCAGCACTATAGGGATTGATCCACAAACGGGCATACTGCGGTTCACCTTTGTGTCAGAGCTGCAAGACGGAATAGACTTCCTGGTCGCCATGATAGGCCTTTATGCCGTAGCTGAGGTATTCAAAAACTATAGCAACCTAGACGCCCATTACACCATAGACTCCAAAAGCATAGGAAGGGTTTGGGTACCTTGGGAAGACTTCAAAAAAACCATAAAACCAATACTCAGAAGCTCTCCGCTAGGATTTCTTATCGGTGTCCTTCCTGGCATGGGTGGAACGGTCGCAACCTTCGTGTCATATGCCCTTGAAAAGACATTGAGCAAACACCCGGAGAAATTTGGGAAAGGCGCCATAGAAGGGTTGGCGGCACCCGAAGCAGCAAATAACGCATCAAGCTGCGGAGCTTTCGTTCCTCTGCTTACCCTGGGCATACCAGGAAGCGGAACCACTGCAGTCATGCTGGGAGCCCTCATGATGCTGGGAGTGAGACCAGGTCCCATACTCTTCCAGATGCACCCCGAAATAGCATGGGGAGTCATCGCATCCATGCTAATAGGAAACATTATGTTGGTACTCATAAATTTACCCCTCGCGGTTCCTCTGGTACAACTTCTAAAGATCCCTCAGAGGATAATGCTCCCCTTGATCCTGGGCATGGCCTTCATGGGAACCTATTTCCTAAATTACAGTTCCTTCGACTTCATACTGGTATCTGTCTTTGCCTTGACGGGATACCTGTTCTGGAAGCTCGAAATACCCATACCACCCCTTGTGCTGGCACTGATCTTGGGAGGTACCACAGAGCAATCCTTCAGAAACGCCATGACAATTGCAGGTAACGATTTGATGTTTTTCGTGGAAAAGCCTATATCACTCACGCTGCTACTCCTTGCTGCAGCTTCGATAGTGTTCTCCATATACAAGCAAAGGAAAGTGGCGAAAAGCTAAATGAAGCTGACGAGATAAAGAAAAACAACGTTACCACGTGTATAATGCATAATATTAATTAAAATGTGGAATATATTTATTGTCTATGCTATAAAATAACACAATTTATATGTTAATTTTGCACAATTTGGGGGTGGTTGGTTTGGGTTACACGGTTTTCGAGAAGGTCTTAAGGTCCCATATTGTATCGGGGGAACTCGTCCCAGGGAAACGAGTCAAGGTCAAAATTGACCAGACCCTGACCCAGGATGCCACTGGAACCATGGCGTACCTTCAATTTGAGGCTATGGGGCTTCCAAAAGTAAAGACGGAACTCTCGGTAAGCTACGTAGATCACAACATGATCCAAGGAGATTTTAAAAATCCCGACGACCACCGCTACCTGCAGGACATAGCGGCAAAGTACGGCATACTCTTTTCCAGGCCAGGTAATGGCATATGCCACCAGGTCCATTTGGAGCGATTCGCCGCCCCAGGGAAAACCCTCCTTGGAAGCGACTCCCATACTCCCACAGCCGGCGGCATAGGAATGGTAGCCATGGGTGCTGGCGGTTTGGACGTGGCCTTGGCTATGGCAGGAGAACCTTTCACCATAACGATGCCCAAGATAGTAAGGGTTCTCTTGGCCGGAGAACTCCCACCCTTCGTGTCCGCCAAGGACGTGATCCTTGAAGTGCTTCGCCGTATCTCCGTCAAAGGCGGGGTGGGCAAGGTTCTGGAATACACCGGGCCTGGAGTGAAATCATTGAGCATACCTGATAGGGCCACCATAACCAATATGGGTGCAGAAACAGGCGCCACGACCTCTATATTTCCAAGCGACGAAGTGACCAGGCAGTGGCTCAGGGCCCAAGCAAGGGAACACCAATGGGTTCCCCTGGAGGCCGATGCTGATGCTTCGTGGAGTGAGACCATAGAAATAAACCTATCAGAGCTTACCCCCATGGTAGCCCAACCTTTTCAGCCGGATAACGTAGTCCCCATAGAGGAGCTGGAAGGAATTAAAGTCGACCAAGTTATGTTTGGCTCTTGCACCAACTCCTCTCTGCGTGACATTTTGTCCATCGCGCACATATTAGCGGGCAAAAGAGTTCATCCTTCCGTGGACGCAGGGATATCACCGGGCAGTAGGCAGGTTATGCTGGAAAGCTGCGCCTGTGGCGCCATGGACGAACTTATATCAGCAGGAGTAAGAATTTTGGAATCAAGTTGTGGAGCCTGCATAGGTATGGGTTTTGCACCACCGACGGAAGGAGTATCCTTAAGGACCATAAACCGCAACTTCTTTGGGCGGTGCGGCCACGCATCAGGCAAAGTCTTCCTTGTAAGCCCAGAGGTAGCGGCGGCTTCCGCTATAACCGGCAGGATAACAGACCCACGAAAACTGGGCATTGAGCCCTTTGAGTTCCGGCAGCCTGAGCAGTTCATAATAGACGACAGCATGATCATAGCTCCCTCTGCCGAACCAGAAAAAATAGAAATCCGGAGAGGTCCCAACATTGCTCCACTACCTGAAATGCCGCCCCTCCCAGAAAGCATCGAAGGGGAGATCCTAATAAAGGTAGAGGACAACATAACCACTGACCACATAATGCCTGCAGGCGCCAAGATACTGCCATTGCGATCCAACATACCTGAAATATCCAAGCACACCTTTGAGGTATTGGATCCAACGTTCTATCATAGAGCGAGGGAAAAAGGCGGAGGCTTCATAGTTGGCGGAGAAAATTACGGTCAAGGCTCAAGCAGGGAACACGCTGCCTTAGCCCCCCGATACCTGGGAATCAAGGCGGTAATAGCCAAAAGCTTTGCCCGAATCCACCTTGCAAATTTGGTGAACTTTGGAATTCTCCCTCTGTTGTTCCATAAGGCTGAGGACTACGAAAAGGTTGACCCCCAGGACGTGCTCCACATAGACGCTAGCACCATCACGACCGATGGCCCCTTTGAGGTGCATAACAGATCCAAGAACGGGTCCTTCCTCGTAACATGCCCACTGTCTGAGGAGGACCTCACGATAGTCAAGATGGGTGGGAAACTCAACTACATAAAAGAAAAGAACAAGTCCAATGCCTAAGAGGAGGGAGATTGAAATGACCAGCAAATTTCAAGGATTGAAACTACAGAAAATAAACTATCCCACTGAGGGAGAGGTAATAAAACGAGACGAAAAAGGCAAAATTAACGTCAATTTCCCAGTTATTCCTTACATCGAAGGGGACGGCATAGGGCCAGACATAACCAAGGCCATGCAACTTGTAGTGGACACGGCCGTAAAGAAGTGCTATGGAGATTCAAATAAGATCCACTGGTGGGAAGTTTACGCCGGAGAGAAAAGTTATAACCTCTTCGGAGAGTGGATACCCGAGGACACCATGGAAGCCATCCGCTATTTCAAGATAGCCATAAAAGGCCCCCTCACCACACCTGTAGGGGGAGGCATAAGGAGCCTGAACGTAACCTTCAGACAAAAACTGGATCTTTACGCCTGCGTGAGACCGGTGAGGCACTTTTCAGGAGTTCCCTCTCCCCTTAAAGAACCCAGTAAGGTAGACATGGTGGTCTTTAGAGAGAACACAGAGGACGTCTACGCCGGTATAGAATGGGAAGCCGAAAGCAAAGAGGCCTTAAAGGTCATAGATTTTTTGGAAAAGGAAATGGGCAAAAGCGTAAGGCCAGATTCAGGCATAGGGATAAAGCCCATATCCATAACTGGTACCAAGAGACTCATGCGAATGGCTCTGAAATACGCCATTGATAACGGCAAAAAGAGCGTCACCATAGTACATAAAGGAAACATAATGAAGTTCACCGAAGGTGCCTTCAGGAAGTGGTGTTACGAAACTGCATTGGAGGAATTCAGGGACTTCGTAATAACGGAGGAAGAACTTTTCAATGAGCACAGAGGCGAAGTTCCGGCAGGAAAGATAGTGATAAAGGACCGAATTGCTGACGCAATGTTCCAGCAGATACTGATCAGACCGGAGGAGTACCATGTGCTTGTGACTCCCAACTTGAACGGAGACTACCTCTCCGATGCTCTGGCAGCGGCGGTGGGAGGCCTGGGACTGGCTCCTGGAGCCAACATGAACGACGAGATAGCTTTCTTTGAGGCCACTCACGGCACTGCTCCCAAATACGCTGGGCTGGACAAGGTCAACCCCGGCTCCATGATCCTCTCGGCTGTAATGATGCTCCAACATCTGGGTTGGAACGAAGCAGCAGAACTGACGGTCAAAGCCATGGAAGAGACCATAAAATCAGGCATAGTGACCTATGACCTAGCACGCCAGATGGAAGGCTCAAAAGAAGTATCCTGTTCTGGCTTCGCAAAGGCAATATGCGAAAAAATGTAATCGACGGGAAGTGGTTGAATGGAACGAAAAGACACCCCTAATAGCGTTACTGCTCAGTCAGGAACCCTTGAATCCTCGGATTGCTTGGTGACTTGTTCGTTACAGGATCACCTTGAAATAGAGTACAAAGGGCCTGACAAGGCAGATCTGTTAAGGGAAAGGGCAGAACAAATTGTAAGAGAAACTGTCTTAAAGTACAAACTCAAGGGGGCTTATGTAACCATACAAGACAACGGGGCCCTAGCCATAACAATGAGAGCCCGTATTGAGACGGCCATAGAAAGATGTCTGGGGGAAAACGACCATGAAGGGCGCTAGGATTTATCGAAGTGCACTATACATCCCTGGCAACAATCCTGGAATGATCCAGCACTGCCCTTACTTTGGCGCAGATTCTGTGATACTAGACCTGGAGGATGCCGTCGCGACTACGGAAAAAGACGCCGCCAGAAAGCTGGTTTCTCTTTTCCTTGAAGCTTTGGATTTTAGTGATACCGGGGTCGTAGTAAGGGTAAACGGTGCTCATACTCCATATTTTGAAAAGGACCTCTGGGCAGTGGTTCCCAAGGCCCCCGATGCGCTGAGGATCCCCAAATGTGAGTCACCGCAGGACATCAAGGCAGCTGACGATATGATAACTGAAATAGAAATCCAATGTGGGATCCCCAAAGGGAAGGTTAAAATTCACGCCATGATAGAATCGGCCCTTGGCGTGGAAAGAGCTTACGAAATAGCACAGGCAAGCCCCAGGGTAGAAGCCTTGACCTTGGGAGGACAAGATCTTCTGGCAGATTATGGGGTCCAGAAGACCAAAGAGGGGCACGAACTATTCTATCCCAGAACCCGTGTGGTATCAGCGGCGAAAGCCTCTGGCCTCTTGGCTTTCGACACCGTATGGACGGACATATCCGACCTTGAAGGATTGAAAAAGGAGAGCAAGATGATCTGCGAGCTGGGCTTCACCGGCAAGGCAGCCATACACCCTTCCCAGGTACCGATCATCCATGACGCCTTCAAGCCCGACTGCAAGGAAGTGCAGAAAGCCAGAAGAATAGTTGAATCATCCAAACGGGCCCTGTCTTTGGGTATCGGAGTGTTCTCCGTGGATGGGCGCATGGTTGACGCTCCTGTAATAAAAAGGGCTGAACATCTGCTCAAATTGGCCGAACTATATCCAGAGTTTCGCTCAAATGAAAGCCAAGGGGGGCGATGTGACCGTGTCTAGAATCATGAACGCCAAGGGAAGAACAGTGCCCACTAGACTCTTCGGCTGGGAGAAGGCCTTTGAACCCTATCAAGGCCCCTTCACCATCGTGGAGAAAAAGCCCATTCGCGAGAGGGCATCTGCCCCCATGAGGGGATACCTCCCCGGGAGAAACAAGGTGGCAGAGAGCCTTAAAAAGGCCATAGAAGCATCTGGGCTGTCCGACGGCATGACCATATCCTTCCACCACCACCTCCGAAACGGCGATGCGGTCCTGCCTATGGTGCTTGATGTAATAGCCTCCATGGGCATAAAAAACCTGACCCTGGCCCCCAGCTCTCTCACAGACGCCCATCAGTGCGTGGTAGACCACATTCGTTCCGGAGTAATTTCGAGGATCACTACCTCAGGACTTAGAGGCAAGCTAGGAGAGGCCATATCCTATGGAGAGCTTCCGTGTCCTGTGATAATTCGAAGTCACGGCGGCAGGGCTAGAGCCATAGAGGAAGGTTCCATCAACATAGATGTGGCATTCATAGCAGCGCCTTCTGCCGACAGGGAGGGAAACGTCACGGGAGCAATGGGACCGGAAGGCTGCGGTTCCTTGGGGTATGCCATGGTGGATGCCAGATACGCAAGGCATGTAATCGCCATAACTGACAACCTAGTACCCTACCCGCTGGTTCCCAAGATCTCCATACCCCAAAACCAGGTGGATCAAGTAGTCGTAGTGGATAAGATCGGCGATTCAACCAAGATAGCTACTGGCGCTGCAAGGATCACTAAAAACCCGGTGGATCTCAGGATAGCTAAAAATGCTTTCGATCTGATATGCGCCTCAGGCCTTCTCGAAGAGGGTTTTTCCTTTCAGGTCGGAGTTGGAGGCGCTAGTCTGGCTGTTGCATCCTTCTTGAGAGAATACATGATCGAGAAGAACATAAAAGGTGGCTTCGGATTAGGGGGCATAGGTGGCTACATGGTTGAGCTTTTGAGGGAAGGGTTGTTCGAGGCCCTTTTCGACGTCCAAAGCTTCGATGCAAGCGTAACAGAGTCCATACTCAATAATCCTCTTCACATTGAGATAGATCAGTCCCAGTACGCCAACCCCTTCGTGGATTGCATGGTGAACCTCCTGGACGTGGTGGCCCTGGCGGCCCTGGACGTGGACGTAGATTTCAACGTCAACGTCCTCACAGGCAACGATGGAATAATAAGGGGAGCATCGGGAGGGCATTGCGACACCGCCGCTGGGGCTAAGCTGGCCGTAGTTTTGGCCCCTTCGTTCAGAGGCGGGATCCCAACGATCAAAGATAGGGTGCAAACCATTGTGACCCCCGGAGAGACAGTAGACGCGATAGTAACCGAAAGAGGCATATGCATAAACCCAAGACGAGAGGACCTGCTGGAAAGAGCCTTAAAAGCCAACCTCCCAGTGAAGGACATAGGCAAACTCAAGGAGGAAGTTGAGAGGCTCACAGGCAAACCTAAGACACCGGAGTTTGACGAAGAAAAGATAGTAGCTGTCGTAGAGTACAGGGATGGCACCCTGATAGATTCCGTATACGCCCGCAAAAGGTGAAGCCTTCACCAAAGTTAAGGGGGCGGGAATTCCCGCCCCCTTAACTTTGGTCTGCATTACTGAACGAAAACTGGATTTATGTTAAACCCTATGTACATTCGCCGCCTGCGGACCCTTTTCCCCCTGGACTACCTCAAACTCAACCCTCTGACCTTCGCTAAGGGTCTTAAAGCCATCCATCTGGATCGCGCTGAAATGAACAAATACGTCGTTTCCTTCGTCGCTCGTGATGAACCCATAACCCTTAGACTCGTTGAACCACTTGACTGTTCCTTGCATTTCCAATACTGCCTCCTAACATAAAAATACGCCGATGTGCACTATCGACATGGAAACATTAATATAAAACAAGCACCTTTGTCAATGGACTACAACAAACTTTGCATGCTATCATTGCAAATAACTCAGAACAGGGGGGATAACATGAAAAAATATCTCAGGTTTCTGCTTGATGGAAAGGTAAAGGAAGCTATAAGCCCCGATGGTAAGAACGTCTATGCCCTTGAAGGCAACATATTTGGAGATCACAAAATGGGCGAACTCCTATGCCAAGTGGATGACATCCAATCATGGCTACCTCCCACTAGCCCTACGAAGGTCGTGGCGGTAGGGCTGAACTACAGGGATCACGCAGAGGAAACAGGATACCCCATACCTAAGGAACCCTTGCTATTTCTCAAGCCCTCCACCTGCGTGATAGGCCACAAGCAAACTGTGGTACTACCAGAAATGTCCAAAAGGGTAGACTATGAGGCGGAACTTGCCATAGTGATATCCAAGACCACCAAGGCCATAGAACCCAAGGAGGCAATGGATCATATCCTTGGATACAGCTGCTTCAACGACGTGACCGCAAGAGACCTTCAAAGCTCTGATGGCCAGTGGACCAGATCCAAGTCTTTCGACACCTTTGGCCCCTATGGCCCTTGGGTGGAAATGGAAATAGACCCGTCCAATCTAGATATTCAAATGATCAAAAACGGCAATGTGGTTCAAAGTTCCAATACAAGACACTTCATCTTCTCCGTCCCGGAACTTGTTAGCTACATATCTCAGGTCATGACCCTACTCCCAGGAGACGTGATAATAACAGGAACCCCTTCAGGTATAGGGCCCGTAGAACGTGGCGACGTAATGGAGGTCTATGTAGAAGGAATTGGAAGGCTGATAAACTTCGTCAGTTGAAAAGTTTGGAATTCTTCAACTTGTGATAAAATTGAGCCAAAACCTTAGGCAACTAGGTAAAGTGAGGTCCTATAAATGAGCATGACCCTGCCCCACAGCGAAAACAGTAAGCCCTATAGATCTTATGTATCGAGCAAGTCAAGTGATTACTGGAAGGCTTTTGAAGATGTTACAAGCATAATGCAAGCTATGGTACACGGTAAGGATTTCCAGCCTTCCATGATTGAACTGCTTGAAAAAACTGGGCGTTTCCTTGGAGCGGGGAGGGCTTATCTTTTTTCTTACGATACACACACAAACACAGTATCGTGTATAAGCGAATGGACCGCTTCGGAAGTCCCTCCACAAAAAAGCAGGTTACAGAATGTTGAAATAACCCCCTACACCTGGGGTTTAGAGCAAATGGAGAAATTAGAATCGGCAGGGGAAATATTCTTATTCAGCACCTCAGCGTTTTCAAGACTCGCAAAAAAAGATGCAGAAAGCATGAAAAGATTGCTCGCCCCTGACACAAAATCCTTAATAGTTGCAAAAGTGGGAAGCAAAACCACTTTAGGCTACATTGCCTTTTCTTTTATAGAACGAACCAAAGAAGGACTCCAACGGGAAGAAATAGAGCTACTTGCACACGTTAAAAACCTGGCAGAATGTGCTCTAAGCTTTAACGCGACGAAAGATCAAGCTTACAAGAGGGGGCGAAGGCTTGAAACAATAGTGAACAACGCAAACCTTCTAGTTTGTTGTTTTGATAAGGACGGTAAGTTTACATACGTGAACGACGCTTACTGTGAATACTTTGGCATAAAAAAAGATGAAATATTAGGGATAAACGCATTCAACATCATAAGGAACGAGAAAGCAAGACAACAAGTGATAGCCAATTTCCTGTCCCTTACACCATCAAACCCTACTATAACCCACGAATACCGGATGCGCCTGAAAGACGGATCCTTGAGGTGGCACAAGTGGATTGACACAGCACTTTTCGATGAACAAGGTAACGTACTAGAATACCAATCCGTCGGAGTGGACATAACAGAACAAATAATCACCCAACAAAACCTAATCAGCACACTTGAAAAACTTCATCGAACCTATAAAAGAACCATAGAGGCCATGGGTAAAATATTAGAAATCAAGGATCCCTACACTGCATCCCACCAGAAGAAGGTCGCCCTAATATCAGAAAGCATAGCCAAAGAAATGGGGCTTGGAAAGGAAGAGACAGAGCAGATATACCTGGGAGCATTGGTCCACGACATAGGTAAAATATACATCCCTTCCGAGCTTCTGAGCAAGCCAGGAAAGCTTTCAGAATTGGAGTTTCAATTAATTAAAGACCATACCACCAAGGGGGAAGAGATTTTACGCCCTATATCAGAGGATTTACCCATATGGGAAGTGGCTTTATATCACCACGAAAGGATGAATGGAAGCGGTTACCCTCATGGCCTAAAGGGCAAAGACATTCCCTTGAGCGCAAGGATCGTGGCTGTGGCGGACGTGGTGGACGCAATGTCGTCCCACCGCCCATACCGTGCAGCCTTCTCTATTGAGCACGCAATTGAAGAGCTCAAGCAAAATGCAGGTACCAAATACGATCCAGAAGTAGTCAAGATTTTTATAAAACTCTTCGAAGAGGGCAGGCTCCCTCTATAAATCCACAAAAATAAAGGCAAGAGGGAGGATTTTTTCCCTCTTGCCTTTGGCGTACTTATCTTTTTCTTAATCCTTATACGCTATTACCTCAATCTCCACCAAGGCGTCCTTAGGAAGCCTTGCGACTTCCACAAAAGCTCTGGCTGGGAAGTTAGAGGTGAAAAATCTACCATATACTTCGTTCACTGCCTTGAAATCATCCATGTTCTTGGCAAAAACTGTAGCTTTCACCACGTCCTCAAGACCGTACCCTTCGGCTTCCAGAATGGCCTTTATATTTTTCAGCACCTGTTCAGCCTGAGTTGGAGCATCGTTTCCTACCATTTCTCCGGTTTTAGGATCCAGCGGCACTTGCCCCGACACAAAAAGGAAATTACCCACCCTTACTGCCTGACTGTAGGGCCCTAGCGCCGCTGGTGCATTCTCTGTCTTCACTATCTTCTTCATCGTATCAATTCCTCCTTATTAAAATTTTAAGTTTACGAACTTCTCCACCTGGGCCTTTATAGCTTGCTCGGTTGGAAGCCTTTCCATGCTGCTGGCACCATAGAATCCATGAACGTACTTGCAGCGCTTGAATACATAGTCGGCATCCTCCGGCATAGCTATAGGACCGCCGTGACACAAAACAATTATATCCTCCCTTACGCTTCTTGCAGCCTCCGCCCACTCGTCTATAAGCTTTACGCACTCATCAAGGGTCTTGGCCGTCTTGGCGCCTATGCTTCCTTTAGTGGTAAGCCCCATGTGGCACACTATTATATCCGCTCCGGCCTTGGTCATCTCCACTGCATCCTCGGCACTGAACACATACGGTGTGGTTAAAAGGCCCTTCTCGTGGGCCTTCCTTATGGCCTCAACTTCAAGAGCATATCCCATGCCCGTTTCCTCCAGGTTCTGTCTGAACACACCATCTATCAGCCCGACAGTTGGGAAGTTCTGCACACCAGCAAAACCTAAGGATACCAGCTCACCTAGAAAGTGGTCCCATATCACAAAGGGATCTGTTCCATTTATCCCTGCAAGCACGGGAACATTTTTCACTACCGGAATGACCTCCCTGGCCATCTCTTTCACTATCTCATTGGCATTGCCATATGCCAGAAGCCCTGCCAACGA
>NZ_DAITZW010000031.1:0-21112 GCF_036847465.1 Thermovirga lienii
TTTTTATCTGATCGGCCAAAACAACACCGAAAACGCCAAGATCTTTAGGCAGAGCCACTTCAAAGGGATACCCTTAATTTGTTTAGTAATAGGACATATCAATGCCAATCCTATTTTACCGTTATAGAGGGCTGGGGATAAAACTAACGCCGGCCTCTTCCCTGCCTGCTCGTGCCCAAGTTGCGGGTTAAATTCCAGCCAAATAATATCACCACGATCAGGAATATAACGCTCTATCACTCTTCTCTCCCCACGGAATTCCCAGTATTTATCTCACCATGAATGTTCTCCGACGAAACCTGAGACATGAGCTCTTCCAAGTTATATCCTTGCCGCCGAATAATAATAGCATCATCATTCAGCTGAAGCTCCACGGACACTCCCTCAAATAGACCTGCTCTCTCTGCCAATATCTTGGGAACACGTATTGCAAGGCTGTTTCCCCATTTCTTAACTTGAGACCGCATATCACCACCCCCGTATAAACAAAGTATATACCGGGTTCGGTTTTATTTCTTTCCATATATCCCTTTTATTGCCTCCTACCGTAAAAAGCTGGGAACCTAGCCACATAAAACATCAAAAATCAAGGTATGTCCCCAATTATGTTTAGTCTTTCCAGGAAGGCCTCAAGCTTGTCGGGTGAGGGAACGCGCAGGCGGGCTGATCTGTCGTCAAGGTTGAAGTATCCGCTGCCCGGAGCACATGCAATCCCCACATCGGCCAGGCGCTTAACAATGTTTCCCGCCTCCTGTGAGAGAAGGAATATGGGAACCCGTTGGTCTGTATCCGCCACCGACCAACCTTGCTTTTGTGATACCAACTCTAAAACTTTAGATTTTGCTTTTTTCACATAATCCCGCACCGCATCCAAAGCTTTTCCATCCTTCAAGACTTCTAAGGCTATACATGCATCCAGGGTACCAATCACAAACGGTGGCTGAATCTTCCGATAAAGGGCAGCCAGTTCCCGGTCTCGACAAACGGCAAACCCAACTCGAATTCCCGCTACCCCAAGCCCCTTAGAGAAGGAACGACAGATGACCAAGTTAGGAAAATCCAACACTGCGGCCGATTCTTCATCAGGCAGGAAATCCCCATAGGCCTCATCAGCAATTACCCAGGTCCCTGTTTTCATAGCAGCACGGGCTAATTCAGCCAAATCATCCAAAGACAACACTTGGCCTGTTGGATTGTTAGGCCTGTCTATGTAAAGGACTTCGGGCTTTCTATCTAAGGCCTCCAAAATACGATTTTTATCTATCGAATACCTCGGAGCTTCAAGGTTTATTGACTCATACGATGCGCCATTGTAAAGGGCTTGCAGGGGCACATCGGTAAACTGAGGAGAAACACCTAACATAACTGAACCTGGGCGAAGCAAAACTCTAAAGAGGCTCACCAGAACCCCAATAGAACCTCCCCCCACTAACACTTCCTCTGGAGAAATTTTCCAAGAGCTGTGGGCCTTTACAATTCCCACCTTTAAATCATTCGGCTCGGGTTCCGGGTAGTCGCATAAATTGCAGGTTTTCCCTTCCTTCAACAAACGACACAATCTTTCCGACATGCCTAAAGGGCTTGTTCCCAATTCACAATCTATTACCTCTATGCCTTCCGGATACGTAACCTCGCCTGCCGAGACATATCCTTCTTGCCCTATCTCAAAGATCTCCCTCGGAAGTTTACCTTTCCACATATTTGCCACCTCTATTTTGCATTATTATTGTTGCATTATATTGAATGCTATTTTTTGTTTCAACACACAATGTGGACTATCTAAAGTCACGCACCACGGAAGCTGGGCAACAATATAGTGGCAAGTCGTATATAATGACTTACGAGATTTTATGCTGGTTGAAGGAGAGGATAAAAATACGAAATACCCTTTGGATCATTGATTGGGTCATTTTCTCCCTTTTGATTTTTGCTCCCTTCTTGATAGCCAAGTTCTGCCTAAGGAGGCGGAGAAAAAGTTGAGCGTGAAGGCACTATTGATGCAGGTGGTCGGCTTTGGAGGCTACGCGCTGCTGGTAATCCTCCTGGCCGGACAAGCCTTTTACTGGCACGAAACTCGCAGGTTCTTCTACCTTGGAGGAAGAAAACTCTCCCTTACCATCTCCGTATCCACCTTCGTGGCCACCTGGATGAGCGCTGCAAGCCTGATAGGTTACACCGCATGGCTTTATTCCGACGGCTATCAAGCTTTCACTGCTTCAGTCAACGGCTGGCTTTTGGGATTGGTGTTCCTTCCTTTTACCGTAAGCAAGCTCAGAAAATCCAGGGCCCTTTCCCTGCCGGAATGGCTGGAGGAAAATTTCGAGGACTCAAGGCTACGAAAAGTTTCTGCCTTGGCACTTCTTGTGGCCTATAGCCTATATATAGTGATTCAATTCAGAGTCTTCGGCTCTATAGTCTCCAATATGCTTGGCACTCCACCTATTATTTCCTCCATACTCATCTATCTTTTCGTCATATACACAACCTTCGGAGGCTTGGCCTCGGTAGCAAAAAGCGACGCCTTGAACTTGGCCATAATCGTACTTGGCATTACCGTGGGTGCTATTTTTGTAATAAAACAAGTTGGCTCTCCAATGAAGATTCATGGAATCATAGCCGAAAACCACCCACATCTATTGGAAACCCTGGATAAGCGAGGAGCCATCTTTACATTTTCCATGATGCTGGGATGGGGATTTGGAGTTGCTTCAAACCCTCAGTACGCTATACGCATCATGTCGGCCCACCGCCCCAAAAGCGCATTTTCCATGCTCTGGATTTCAGCGCTCATAATAGGCTGGATATATGCCTGCACCACATTGATAGGCCTGGGCGGCAAGGTGCTTTCAAGCTCAGCAGCATCTGACCAGGCAGGGTCTTTATACCACCTAATATCAACAGCTCTTCCGCCACAAATTTATACACTTTTAATGATAGCCATACTGGCTGCAGCTGTAAGTACCGCAAACTCTCAACTTTTGCTCGCTACGTGCTCCTTCTGCTATGACCTCTTTCCATCATGGTCCGCCCACGAGGAAGGGGACATTATTCGAGAGGACCGGTTCCTCCTCATAAACCGCATAGGTATAGGCCTTATAGCCACATTTTGTTTGATCTTGAGCCAGCTTCCCCTTCCAGGCATACTGGACCTGGGACAGTACAGTTGGGCAGTGGTCTCTATATGCTTCTTTTTACCCATGTACCTGCCTGGCAAAAAGAAAAAAGAAGGGCTTTTCATAGCCATCTCCGCAGCTTTGGTGCTTCACACCATCTTGGTCTACGTCTTCCAAATCAGGCCGGAACAAGCCTTACTTCCCAGCCTCTTGGTTGAAGGAGCCTTGTGGAGCCTATTATCCAGGAGGAGTAGGATATGAAGATAAAAAACCCAAGCCTGGAGTTTCTGATAAAAACAATAGTCTCCTTGTTGGCCATAATAATCACTCTGGGGATCACGTCTACAGCCCTGTACGTAGAGTACAAAGACCGACTTAACGCAGAGATGAAGCAGCTTAAGGAAGTAAGCTCCCTAGTAAGGTATCTAAGCACATCTGAGGCGACCTTGCTTGTAAACAAGGTGGGTAAAAACTGGGTTTTCACAAATACCCAAAACCCTGATGGGGAATTTCTCACCTTACGAACAGCAGACGGCTTTCAGTGGAACGTCACCTTGGACCGAAAAAAGATCTTCTCAGAGATGCTCTTAAATCGCAGGCTAGTGATCGTCATGGGGATGATAGGACTGCTTTTGGCCCTGGAGATAGCTATATTACTGGCCTACTCGCTTACACGCCCTCTTAAAGCCATAGCCTGGACATGTCAACAGGTCAGTAGCGGCAAGTGGACCCACATCCCGGGAAATCCCTCAAAATTCAAAGAAATCCAAATTTTAAAGGAAACGTTTAATTCCATGGTAGACCAACTTAAGAAGTTGCACGAGAGAGAGCGTCAAGTGGCAAGAGCAGAGCGCCTCGCAGCCTTGGGGCAGCTGGTTGCTGGAGTATCCCACGAGATACGAAACCCCTTAGCGGCTATGAGAGTGCATTTGGACCTCCTTTCCGAAACGGTGTCAGAGGAGGGCAAGCCCTCCCTCATGGTCCTGGATCAGGAAATCGACCGGCTTAATAGCACGGTCAGCCAGCTATTGAACTTTGCCAGGCCCAAGGCGCTGGTAAAAGGCCCCGTAAGCCTTAGAGAACTTTTTGGGTGGACTTTCAACATGGTCAAAATGCAGCTTTCAAAGAAAAATATACAGTGGCGCCACGAATTGCCCCAAAAGGATATTTATGTATGGGGTGACAGAGACAAGCTGCAACAAATGCTTTTGAATCTGGTCCTCAACGCCATAAAGGCCATGGAGGAAACTGGAGGAACCCTAGAGATCAAAGCCATAGAAGAAACGGATTTTGCCCTCTTAAGCATAAAAGACCACGGACCAGGCATCCCGGAAGAACTAATCGATAGGATATTTGACCCATTCTTTACAACACGGCCGGACGGAACAGGGTTGGGCCTACCTTTGGTCCTACAGATAGTTCAAATGCACGAAGGCTCCATAGAGGTTGACCCGGGCCCGGGGGCAGAATTTAAGATACAATTACCGCTGTATCGCGAAGGAGGCCGAAACTAGCATGTATAAACTTTGGATAATTGAAGATGAACCGGGCCTAGCACAGGGGTTAAAGATAGCCTTCGAAAAAGAAGGCAACTACTCGGTATCCTTGGCATCTTCCCTGGGCGACCTTAAAGAGCTTCTATCGAAAGAAACCCCTGACATAGCACTCTTGGATATAAGGCTACCCGATGGTAACGGCCTGGATGCTCTCCCGCACATCTTAAAAACGTCCCCACAAGTCAAGGTTATAGTTATGACCGCCTTTGGTGATTCGGCCCTTGTGGTAAAGGCCATAAAGGAAGGAGCTTACAATTATCTGGACAAACCTTTCCCATTGGAGGCTGCCCGAAACATGGTGGCAAGGGCAGCAGAGAACATAGCGCTCCAGCGCGCCGTATCACAAATGACAGCGGACAGCTCCGTAGACCTTACGGGCTCCTCTCCCCCAATTCAACAAATTAGAGGTTTCGTTGAAAAAGTGAGCAAGGTCTCAGATCTCAACATTCTGATAAGGGGCGAGAGCGGCTCTGGCAAGGAGGTACTTGCCAGGCTTATACACAGAACCTCAGGATGCAAAGGAAACTTCGTTGCCCTAAACTGTGCTGCCATACCCGAGAACCTCTTGGAGGCGGAACTTTTCGGCTACAAGAAGGGAGCCTATACCGGAGCTGTGCAGGATAAAATGGGCCTGGTGGAGCTGGCAGATGGGGGAACCTTGTTTCTGGACGAGATAGGAGACATGCCCCTTGCCTTGCAAGGAAAGCTCCTTCGCTTTTTGGACTCCCGCTCTTACCGCCCCCTAGGCGGAACAAAGGAGATCAAGGTGTCCCTTAGAGTCATATCCGCCACGTGCCAGAACATAGAGGATAAAATAGCAAAAGGAGAGTTTCGAAGGGACCTGTACTACCGCATCGCCATGTTTCCCATAATCATCCCTCCTCTGCGTGAGAGGGGAAAGGACGTAATAGAAATTTTCTACACCTTCGTCGAGCAGTATCGCAAATCCTTCAAGCGCTCCCCCTTGTCCCTCACACCCGAGGCGGAAGAGGTCTTTTTGGACTACAGTTGGCCAGGAAACTGCAGAGAACTGAAAAATCTCGTGGAAAGGCTTTTCATACTTAAGGATCCAGAAGACCGGCTTGTGAGGCTCAGCGACCTTCCCGACAGGATGCTGGAGGAACTGCCACAAAAGGACAATAAAATAGCCACACAAGCTCCTGGGCAAACCCTCCAGGAAAAGATAGAATCCTTCGAAAGGCATTTGATCGAAGAAGCTTTGAATAAGGCCAAAAACAACAAGACCAAGGCCGCAGAACTTCTGGGAATCTCCAGGTTCGCCCTTCTTCGGAGGATGCAGAAGTATGGCATCGAATGAACTCCACCACGAGCTGAAACCAACTCTAACGACCAAATTAAACCCTCTACCTCTGATATTGCCATCCCTAAACCTCCTTACAGTGCCAGCTTACGCCCTTGAGGAAGAACTAAAACAAAGAGTAGGAGACAACGTCTTTCTAGGCGTAGCGCCTCCCCCCTCGGCCGTGCCTCTCAGCGCTTTTGATGGCGATGATGTCAATCCACTGGAAAACATTCCTGCCCCAACGAGCATGGACGAGGACATATCAAGCCAGTTGAGATTCATTCCGTCATTGGAGGGTATGCCTGATGAAGTGATAGATACCCTTGTCCAGGGCCTTGACTCCAGAGGGTACATTTCAGAAGACACCTTGGACGTGTTGTGTAAATTCGCAGGACTAAGCAAAAAGAAAACCTTAGAGATCCTAAAGGACATTCAAGACTCTATCGACCCACCAGGGCTATTCGCAAGAAATTTATGGGAGTGCCTGCTCATACAGTTGAGGCGCAAGGGCATGGTAGGGAAAGACCCTTGGGTTGTTTTAACCGAAGGAAAGGAATTTATATTGAAAAAAGACATAAGAGGCCTCTCCAAGTTCCTCGGGTGGACCCATGAAAGAACCCAAAAAGCTCTGGAGGAAATCAAAAAGCTTGATCCATACCCTGGGAATTTCATCATAAAAAACCAGTATATAGTCCCAGAAATAGAATTTGTAAAAGAAAAAGATACCATAAGGGTACGCCTTCTCCACGAAAACCTGCCCAAGTTGTTCTTGGATGCAGAGCTTTTAGAGCACATAAGCAACCAAACATTGAGGGAGCAGTGGCTTTCAGCAAAACACACCCTAGTCGCTCTATCCATACGCATTAGAACAAAGCTTAGAATATCCCAATTTTTGGCTAAAGCCCAAAAAGCCTTCCTGGCTGGAGAAAGCATCGCACCATCTCCTTTGACTCTAAAAACAGCATCACGAGAAACAAACTACCACCCCTCTACGATCCTGAGAATAACCAAGACCACCTGGGCACTCTCTCCCGTTGGAACCATCCCGCTAGAAAAACTCCTGTCAAGACCCCTAAGGGCAAAACCCACCATGTCGGTGGCGCAGTTAAGGCAGGCCATAAAAGAGGCAAAACCTCTGGGGATTTCCGATGAAGCCCTCGCCCTGAAACTGGGATTGCCCCGCAGAACCATAACCTGGCACAGAAACAAAATGGGCATGTAACCTTATCACTCTTCGCACAGTGTGCGCTCACCGAACGGTTTAGACCCTCAAAGAGCCCCTTCCTGCCGAAAAAGGTTTTCCTAAATATTATCGATTTTAACCATTTTTTTCTGTTTTTCTCTCTTTTTAGGCTAGACGCATTCTTTAGGCAACTTTTTTGCATATATGAAGGTGTGACATGATTCATATATTTTGTGGAGGTGGTTTTTGTGTCAGAGGTAAAGGAAGCAACTGCGGAAAAAACGGGGTTGCAGATGGCGGCGGAAGAGGAGATGAAGAAGAAGGGTACCCTCTCGGTGCTTCTGGGGGCGGCCTTCCTTATGGCTACTTCAGCCATAGGTCCTGGCTTCTTAACCCAGACGGCGGTGTTCACCGAAAAGCTCAAGGCAGCCTTTGCGTTCGCCATATTGAGCTCCATACTCATCGATATCGTGGTGCAGCTCAACATCTGGAGAATCCTCGCAGTGTCCAAGATGAGGGCTCAAGACGTCGCAAACAAAGTTTTACCTGGATTGGGCTATTTTTTAGCCTTTGCCGTGGCTCTGGGCGGTTTGGTGTTCAACATAGGCAACATTGCGGGCGCTGCCATGGGGCTTAACGTTCTCACTGGCATGTCCATGCCCCTTGGGGCAATCATCAGTGCGGCAATAGCCATATTCCTTTTCTTGAGAAAAGAGTTAGGTAGGGCCATGGATAAGTTCGCGCAAGCGTTGGGCTTCGTTATGATAGCCATGGTCCTCTTCATGGTCTTCAAGACCCAGCCGCCTGTAGGGTTGGCCTTGAAGGAGGCCGTATTGCCGTCCACCATTGACTGGATGATAGTTCTTACCCTCGTGGGTGGAACGGTTGGTGGCTACATATCTTTCGCAGGAGCCCACAGGATAATTGACGCTGGAATCACAGGCGAGGAGAATCTGCCTTCCATAAGCAAGGGAGCTGTAAACGCTATAGGGATCACCGGCATCATGCGTTTCCTCCTGTTCTTGGCCATATTGGGCGTAGTCCTCATGGGGCATAAACTGGACCCAAGCAACCCTCCTGCATCAGCGTTCCAGCTCGGCGCGGGCGAATTGGGATACAAGATATTCGGAATCATCCTTTGGTCTGCAGGCATAACCTCGGTCATAGGAGCGTCCTATACTTCCATCTCCTTCCTCAGGACTCTGTTTAAGTCGGTCAACGACAAACTTAGGGCATGGATGATAGGATTCATAGTCTTCTCCACCGCAATTTTTGCCACCGTCGGAAAACCTGTCGCCCTCTTGATTTTTGCTGGCTCCATAAATGGACTTATCCTGCCCTTGGCCTTGATATCTGTTCTTTTGGCCGCCCACAGGAAAGATATCATTGGAAGCTACAAGCACCCCTTGTGGATGTCCATAATAGGTTACATAATGGCAGCATTCACCATGTGGATGGGCGTAATGTCTCTAGGAAGAATCTTCTCTTTGTTCAGTTAATCTGCTATTAACGTTGGCTTCCGTGGCCTTTGGGTCGCGGAAGCTCTTTATTGTTGTTTAAGCCCATTGAAAGGTGTATTTTTATTACGAAAGCTATTTATGGAGGTGAACTTGTTGGAAGAAGCGACCTATCCCAGGATTCTGCACGCCGGCGACAGCTGTGTCGTGGTGGAGTTCGGCTCAACGATTTCCCTTGACATCAACGGCCAGGTCCAGAGCTTGCGCCGAGCTTTAGAAAACAAGAACATACCTGGAATAAAAGAACTCATACCGACTTACCGTTCTTTGGCCATATACTTCGATCCCCTGGAAATCCCCTTGGAGAAGCTAAAAAGCACATTGACCTCTCTTTCAACGATGGATGAAGAAAACATCACCACAGGCGGCACGCTAATAGTCATACCCGTTTGTTATGGCGGAGAGCTGGGACCCGACATAGAGAACGTAGCGCAGCACAACAACCTCTCCGTGGAGGAGGTAATCGAAATTCACTCAAGGCCAGACTACTACTGTTATATGTTGGGCTTTACCCCTGGTTTTTCCTACCTTGGAGGCATGGATGAACGGATTGCAACGCCAAGACTGGAAACCCCCAGGACCCTCATTCCAGCGGGCAGTGTGGGCATTGCTGGCAAGCAAACGGGAATATACCCCATAGACAGCCCCGGCGGGTGGCAGCTCATTGGTCGCACACCTCTCAAGATGTTCGACCCTAAATCAGAGAAACCAACACTTATAGAAGCCGGCTACTGGGTGCGATTCAAACCCATATCCTTTGAGGAATACCAGTCCATATCTTCTGAGGTTGCCAAGGGAACCTACTTGCCCGAAATCCTTACGAAAGAAGGTGCCTCCCAATGAAGCTTGAAATAGTCTCTGGCGGACTTCTAACGACGGTACAGGACCTTGGGCGATGGGGATTTCAAGGAATAGGCATGCCCGTTGCAGGGGCGATGGACAGTTTCGCCCTGCAGGCTGGGAACATAATCGTCGGCAACGCCCCCAATGCAGCTGCACTGGAAATCACCGTCATGGGGCCAACCATCAACGTTGTAGAAGGAGAGGGCGTAATATGCCTAAGCGGTGCTCCTTTGGATATGCGCATAAACAACGAAAAAGTCCCGCATTGGACCGCCATCAGGGTGAAGGGGGGCGACAAAATATCCATAGGAGGCCCCACAGGTCCGGGGTGTCGTGCATACCTATGTGTCTCTGGAGGGATAGATGTCCCTGTCATCATGGGTAGTCGTTCCACATACCTGAGGGCACACATAGGCGGCCTGGAGGGAAGGGCCCTCCAGAAGCAGGACACAATCTCTACAGGCGAATTGCCGGCACTATGGCATCTCTGCGATGGCTTCAGCTGTCCTTCGTGGATGATCCCACCATATGGACAGAACGTACCAATTAACGTCGTATTGGGGCCACAGGATGATTACTTCACGCCTGAAGGAATAGAAACTTTCTTGAGTGCCGAGTACACCATAACAAACGAAGCGGACCGAATGGGCTACCGCCTGGACGGTCCTGAGATAGAACACAAGTCAGGAGCTGACATAATTTCGGACGCCATACCCTTGGGAGCCATACAGGTTCCAGGCAGCAGAAAGCCAGTGGCCATGCTGGCGGACCGCCAGACCACCGGAGGATACACAAAAATTGCCGTCATAACCACCCCTCACATTGCTCTATTAGCTCAGCGGCTCCCCGGTGAAAAAGTTTCATTCAAGAAGGTATCCTTCGAAGAGGCTGCTTTAGCTCTAAAAGAAGAGAAAGATAAGCTGCGGACCCTTGAAATAGAGCGGGCAAATTACCGCTCCACACGCAAAACACACGCAGCTTCGACACCTAAAGCAGGACCAATCCAATGGTCTATGAAAATAAATGGCAAAAACTACCATGTAACCTGCGAGGAAATATCCTAAAGAGGTGATAAGCATGTACCGTATTGACCTTAACAGCGACCTTGGAGAAAGTTTTGGCGCTTATAAGATAGGAAACGACGAAGCCGTGTTGGAAAGCGTTTCTTCGGCAAACGTGGCCTGCGGTTTCCATGCTGGAGATCCTTTGGTCATGCTCAAGACCGTGAGGGCCGCAAAAGCAAAAGGTGTCCAGATAGGAGCTCACCCGGGACATCCTGATCTAATGGGCTTCGGAAGGAGGGTTATGAACTGCACTCCAGATGAAGTCTATGCTTACACTCTATATCAGGTAGGGGCCCTTCAGGCCGTATGCAAGGCCGAAGGCTTATCTTTGCAGCACGTAAAGCCCCACGGCGCTCTCTACAACCAAGCAGCAAAGGACCCGGAACTAGCCTACGCTATCGCCTGTGCAGTCAAGGACGCAGGAGAGGACTTGATACTTTTGGGTCTCGCAAACTCGGCCTTTGAGGAAGCAGCTGCTAAGGCAAAAGTCTCCTTCGCTTCTGAGGCCTTCGCCGACAGGGCATATGAAAAAGATGGCTCCCTGGTATCCCGCAAAAAGGAAGGTGCGGTCATTCATGACGCCGAACTGGCAGCAAGGCGAGTAGTTCAAATGGTTAAAGACGGCACAGTGGAGGCCATAGATGGGACATTGATAAAACTCAAACCCCATTCCATATGCCTCCACGGAGACACTCCAGAGGCGGTAGAGATGGCAAAAACAATAAGAAGCACTTTGGAGAAAGAAGGGATAACCATATCACCCATAAAGGAAGTGATCTTGAAATGACCGCCAGCGCCAAGGATTTTGCCAGCACCCATCCTTCAGAGATATGGGGAATGATACGCTCAGGCCAATGGACGGGCCCTACCCCAGGTATGGCCAAAGGATATGTCCAGGCCAATCTTGTGGTGCTTCCCAAGGATTGGGCTTACGACTTCATGGTATTCGCCCAGAGGAATCCCAAGCCATGCCCTGTACTGGATATAACCGAACCTGGAGACCCCGAACCCCGCATGGTTGCTCCAGGAGCAGATCTGAGGACAGACCTGCCCAAATATCGCGTGTGGGAGAACGGAAAGCTTGTGGCAGAACCTACGGATATACGCTCCTACTGGAGAGATGATCTGGTGGCTTTTCTGCTTGGATGCTCCTTCAGTTTCGAAAGCGCCCTGATAGAGGCCTCCATACCCATCAGACACATAGAATGCAGCTGCAACGTGCCTATGTACATAACCAACATACAGTGCAAACCTGCAGGAAGGCTTTCTGGACCCATGGTGGTCAGCATGAGGCCCATACCAGCTCCTATGGTCCCCAAGGCAGTCTTGGCCACAGGCAGGTTCCCAGCAGTGCACGGCGCCCCAGTGCATATCGGTGATCCAGCTTTGATAGGCATAAAGGACATAAGCAGGCCTGATTTCGGAGACCCTGTACCTATTAACGACGGAGAGATACCGGTATTCTGGGCCTGCGGGGTGACGCCTCAGGCAGCCCTGATGGCCAGCAATGTGCCTTTCGCCATAACCCACGCCCCAGGCCACATGTTCATCTGTTCAGTCAAAGACGCCGATTACGCAGTATTTTAAAAGAAAGGGGCCCAACCAGCGGGCCCCTTTCTTTCTTCTTGAACTTTCCAGCTTCCTTGAACTTTCCAAAATAGATGTTTACTATAGCTATATAGTTATATAAAAATAAAGCATTGAACTTCGTTGCAGGAGGTGTACGAAGAATGAAAGTCGTAGCTTTCAACGGCAGCCCAAGAAAAGACGGAAACACCTACGAACTATTGAGCATAGTCTGCAGGGAGTTGGAAAAAGAAGGCATTGCAACGGAGATAGTCCAGCTTGGAAACCAAAACGTAAGAGGATGCATGGCATGCTACAAGTGCTTTGAAAACAAGAACAGGCAATGCATCATCAATGATTTCATCAGTGATTGTATTGCCAAAATGGACGAAGCAGATGGAATTTTGCTGGGTTCACCCACTTATTTTTGCAACGTAACTACGGAAATGAAGGCTCTGATCGACAGGGCCGGAATGGTCTCCAGAGCCAACGGCGATATGTTCAAAAGAAAAGTTGGCGCAGGCGTTGTTGCCGTAAGAAGAGCTGGAGCCATACCGACATTCCAGGCACTTAACACCTTTTTTACCTTTGCCCAGATGATTGTTCCAGGCTCCAGGTATTGGAACGTGGGTATAGGTCTCGGCAAAAAGGAAGCGCTAGAAGATGAAGAAGGTATAAAAACCATGGAGGTTTTGGGCCAAAACATGGCTTGGCTTCTCAAGAAGCTGGCCCAGTAATTGGATAACCTACGGCCGCGGGAAGGCTCCTGCGGCCTTCACCTTTGCCCCGTCATCGAGTTCAATTCCAGCGTCCTTGACTACCACATCCCCCTCATCCAAACCTTCCACAATTTCCACCTTCTGCCTGCTTTTCAGTCCCACCTTAACAGGAACGATGTGAACCCTTCCGTCAGCTATCTTTAGTACCTCGTAACCTCCTTGGCTATTTGTCCTAACCGACTCTATTGGAAGAGTCATCACTTTTTCCCTGCGGGCAGTCTCCACGGCTATTCGCACCTCGTAACCAGGCATGAGGTTCGCAGCATGAGATAGGGATACATAAACAGGAACCCGCCTTTGCTCTACCCCCAGCGGAGAGATTTTTTCCTCCGCCAAGGGATATATGCGATCTATTCGCCCTTCCAAGTTTACATTTCCAAGGGCTTGAGAAGTTATCTTGACCTTTTGTCCTACACTTATCTCTGAAAGAAGATCGCTCAAAAAGTCCGCCCTTATCTCCATTGGTCCCCTCGGAGCCACGATGGCCAAAAGCTCCCCCGAAGATACCACTTGCTCTTCTTCTGCAGGAAGCTTCAGTACGTATCCATCAATGGGACTTTTAATTATTAGTTCCCTTCTTTTACTCTCAAGCGCCTCAAGTTGTTCTCTTAATCCCTTACTTCTGGCTTCCGCCCCTAGGAGGCTGAAACGGGCCTTCTTTAGCTCCCTCCTTTTTTCCTCCACGTTCAAGACGGCCTGCTCATACTCGGAAAGGGATATTACCCGTGAATCGTACAACCGCTTGTATCTTTTCATGGTCCTTTCGGCATCGGACAGGGCTATCCTTGCCTTTTCCTCCGATGCTCTGTAAAAATCCAACTCCCTTTGGGATTCCGCCAGCAATCTTTTTATCTCCGAGAGGCTTGCCTCTATATCTTTATTTTCCATTCTTATTAGCTCTTGATCCTTATGAACAACGTCATTGGTCTTGACAAAAACCCTTGACACCTTTCCTCCGTGAACGGCGTACAGAGCCCTATCACCCACAGCCTCCACGTACCCGTCTTCTTCTACGGTTCTAAACACATCACCAATTTGGACAGCAACTGTCTCCACCTCAGTCCCCCTGCTGAGGTAAAGCCAAACTAACGCAGCCAGTAAAAATACACCCGCTAAACCAAGCAGCAGTTTTTTGTTCATGATACAAACCTCAATCGTTGGCTTTCAGGATCTCTATCATCTTAAGCTCTTTTACTCCCTTAAGGGCCAAAATCCAAGCAAAAATTCCCAACACAATTCCACCGCAAGCAGCCAAAAAGTACGTGCTCTTGTATATTATAACGTTAAAAGAGAAAAGGTCGGTACTCACAGCTACAGCATAAAGTTCCGAGAGCACTTTTCCAAGGGGCAATCCTAGGATGATCCCCCAAAAAAGCAAGAACCCATCTTCGCCCCAAAGGTAAACTGCAACTTCTTGGTTGGTCATACCAAGGGCTTTCAAGGCGGCAAGGGTTCTTTTGCGTTCCGAAAGGGCGATGACGGAAGAGTTGTAAATTATGGCAAAGCCCAGAACGGACGAAAACAGAACCAGTATCCCTATGGAGTAATACATGTAACCAAGGTTTTTCTGAAAGTAAGCTCTTTCGTCCTTTTTATTCAGGACTGACGAGATGTTCACCATACGTTCCAGCTCTCTTTCTACTTTATCCGAAAGCCCAGGGTCTATCTTTAACATGACCCCAGATACTACGTTCTGCTCATTCAGGAGTCTGTTTGCCTCCTTTAGGCTGACCATGGAAGCGCTTCCCATGGCCCTCTTTGTTATGCCTTCCACCCGGAAGATGCCGTAGCGGGGAGGCCCTAGGTCAAGCATGGATTGAACTTGTAGTTCGTCTCCTACTTTTGCTTCCAGCTTTTGGGCAGTAAACCAATCCAGTAAAAGTCCTTCCTCGGGCAGTGGCAATTCTTTTCCCTCCTGGTTTGTTATCCTCACCAGGCTGGGAGAGGGCTCCATGGCAAGCAGAACGTCCTCCCTGTTTTTCCTCCCCAGCTTTATGCGCACCGGAAGCTCCAAGAAGGGTTCGGCCTCCAAAACTCCATCTATTCTTGAAATATTGAGGATTTCACCCTCCTTGACAGGGCTGATTATCCTTACGAGGTAATCGTACTGGCGATCGTAGCTGAAGTGCCTCCTCATTAGGTCATCCATTGAGTCTTTGGAGAAAAGGGAAACCACAAGCAGAGCGATGGAGAAAATAGCCCCCATGGCGGTGACGAAAGCACGAAAGCGACTTCGCGATAATGATCTAAAGCTCATCCTCCACTGAAGCCCCAGGTGATTCCAAAGAATGGGAATCCTCTCCAGGAAAGATCTTTTGGTAGCCTTTGGAAACGTGGGGCGCATGGACTCTGCCGGACGTATGGACGTTATGCCCCAAGCCGCTGCAAGGCCTGCTGTTGTTCCCGCAGTGATACTCAGGAAGGCCACAGCACCTGCAGTCCCCAGGCGCAAGGTTTCCTCGAGCCGGGGCAAGTTGAAAAAGATTGAGTAAAGTCTTACCAACAAAGATGCTAGACCATAACCCAAGGCTATTCCCACAAAGGCGCCTATGGTGGTAGCCAGAAAGGCGTAGGAGCCATAAAGGAAGAGGAGGCTTATGTTGCTGTAGCCCAGAGCTTTAAGCAATCCAATCTGACCTCTTTGGGTTTTCACTAGCCTGCCAACAAAGACAAACTGCATTAGCAGGGCAATGGCAAGAAAGATGGTGGGCAAAAAACGAGAGAAAGCTCGCAGCTGAGTTAGTTCACCCCTTAAAATTGCTTCACTCAATTGATCCTTTTGGGGATATTCCGCAAGTAAGCCATAGGGTTGTAGGATTTCTTTGATCTTTTGGACTATCTCTTCTTTCTGGGCGCCGGGGGCAAAGCGGATCAGCACCTGGTTTACCGACCCTTTTCGGCCCATAAGTTCTTGTATTTGATTTTCTGGCATTATGGCAGCTCCGAAGGTTGAGGGGTCTTCGAGGAGTCCAGCAGCGTCACGTACGGTGTAGACAAACTCTGGGCTTGCCGCTATTCCTACTATCGTTAAGACCTTACGTTTTCCTTCTGCTGCAACATCCAAGTCCATTCCGGGTTTCAACTTGTGAGCCTCTGCAAACTGGCGGTTTATAAGCACCTCGACAGCCCCGAGTTTAGGGTACTTATCGAACATGCGGCCTCCTATTACCTTTACTCGGTTTAACTCTCCATTGTCAGGCATGGGATAACCAGTAAGGCGCAAGTTGGCCCTTTTCTTTCCCTCCCACAGCACAGGAACATCTTTCTGGGTTCTCGCAGTAGCCGCTAAAACTCCTTTGACGGCCTTTATCCGTTCCCCTATCCCCTCTGGAGCATTGACCACGTGGAAGAAATGATCAGCAAAGCTTGTCTCCGCATAGAACAGATCTTTCGAATGGATCAAGTTTTCCGATACTGCCGCCATGGCAACGTAAAGAGTGATCCCTACGGCTATGACGGACAGGACCGCAAAGAACTGTCCCTTCGTGCTTACTATGGTTCTAAAAAGCTTCCTCCAGAGAGTGCGCATCACCAACTTATCCTTTCGGGAGGTTCTGGCCTTTCATTGAACGTCATCTCTGCTATCGCTCCGCTGCTCATGCGTATGATCCTCCGCCCCATTGCCCTTATTGCCACATTATGGGTGACTATCACTACGGTAGTGCCGTACTGCCTGTTTACGTCCAATAGCAGAGATAATATCTTTCGTCCTGTCTCGCAGTCCAAAGAGCCCGTGGGCTCATCGCACAAAAGCATCTTTGGGTTTTTGGCTGCTGCCCTAGCAATCGCCACCCTCTGCTGCTCTCCTCCGCTCAACTGGGAGGGGAAACTGTCCATCTTGTTATTCATGCCGACCTGTTCGAGGAGCTTTCGTGGAGAGAGGGGAGTATTTGATAATTCCGCGGCTATGGCAACGTTCTCCAAGGCGGTTAGGTCAGGGATCAGGTTATAAAATTGAAACACAAAGCCCACTTGATGTCGCCTGTACTCTGTCAAGCGTCTTTCACTTGCTCTTGCAAGGTCTTCTCCACCAAACCAAACAGCCCCCTCGGTAGGCGAATCCATGCCCCCATTATGTTGAGCAACGTACTCTTACCAGATCCACTAGGCCCCAAGATCACTAAAAGCTCCCCCTCATACACTTCCAAGGAGGAAGGTTTCAAGGCCTCGACCTCCACCTCGCCCATCTTGTATATCTTCCTTACTTTTTCCAGCTTTAAAAGGGTCTTTTGTTGTTCCATCCGACACTCCTATCTTAAGAGCGGTTAATTCACCACTTTATAATCTTTGCCCCGTATACCCTCTCCATTCGGGCCAAAGCAAACCTATGAAACTCCTCATCGAAATCCGCCACTCCATTTTCTACCACTACTACCGGAATGTCCCTGTTGCAGAGATCCCCCACTGTGTCCATGACACATATAGAGGTGCAAACTCCCACGACCCAGACCTCGTCTGGCGCCAAATCCTTGAGCACTCCATCCAGCTCCGTGCCATAGAACCCCGAAAAGCGCTTCTTTTCTATTACTAGGTCCTCCTCGTCTGGAGCCAATTCCGGCACAACTTGTGCTCCCCACGTACCCTTGACCGCATGAGGAGGGAAACGATCAAACTCCCTGTCGTCTTTCTCGTGAGCATCCGCCAAGTAGATAACAGAATCCCCCTTACTCTTGCATTCCTCCACTAAATCCTTGATTACTGGGATTATTTCTCTGGAACTTTTGCCACAGAACAACACACCTTTAGGGTCAATAAAATCATTGAGCATGTCGACTATCAAAAGCATCCTTTTCACGCAAATCCCCCCAAACCTTTGATGCTCTCATACTTGATTTTAACACACTATCCGAGCAAAGCCTCACAAACACTCCCAAACAGTGAATGCATTCACAAATTCTTACAATAGCAAGATTTGCAAAACCCTTGACCTTTCGCGAGCTAAATTATAGCCTTTGATAGGTATTGATAGTTCTTTTGTTCACATAAAGATTATTTTTTCTTTTCCAAACTGGTGTGGACAAAGAACTCGATAATAATTTACAGGAGGGATCACAGGTGGACCTAGCAAAATTAATAAGCACCATCAACAGCTTCCTGTGGGGCAACTTACTGCTTTATCTTCTGTGTGGTACGGGAATATTTTTCACCTTCAAGCTTCGCTTTGTTCAGATCAGGAAGCTCAAGGCTATCTTCTCCAATGCTTTTGGCAACTTCTCAATAAAAGGAGAAAAGGCCGGCAAGGAAGGTATGTCTTCATTTCAATCATTGGCCACAGCTGTGGCAGCGCAGGTGGGAACTGGCAATCTTGCTGGAGCCGCTACCGCTATAGCTTCTGGTGGCCCTGGGGCAATTTTTTGGATGTGGCTCAGCGCCTTCTTCGGCATGGGAACCATTTTTGCCGAAGCGGTGCTGGCTCAGACATTCAAGGTAAAAGACGAGGACGGTCAAGTTGTGGGCGGGCCAGCCTATTACATAAGCCAAGGTACGGGGAGCAAGGCAATGGCTGCCTTCTTCGCCGTGGCGATCATCTTCGCTCTCGGTTTCGTAGGCAACATGGTGCAGTCTAATTCCATAGGTGATGCATTCGCGACTGCCTTTGATATTCCTAGCCTCTACGTGGGTATTGGTATAGCCATACTGGCGGGCTTGGTCTTCTTCGGAGGCATAGGGCGCATAGCCTCGGTTACCGAGAAGATCGTTCCTATAATGGCCTTATTTTATATTGTAAGTGGCTTAGTGGTTTTGGGAATGCACGCTGAAAACATCATCCCCAGTCTTAAAATGATCATTCAGGGAGCCTTCAACCCCAAAGCCGCAACTGGGGGAATCATAGGCGCTACGGTAAAGGAAGCGGTCCGTTACGGTGTAGCCAGAGGGCTCTTCTCCAATGAAGCTGGCATGGGTTCTACGCCTCACGCTCATGCCGTCGCCAAGGTAAAGCACCCCGTCCAGCAGGGTCTTGTGGCAATCATGGGAGTTCTAATAGACACTTTCGTCGTGCTCAACATAACTGCACTGGTGATCCTCGCAACCGGCGCATTGGATGGTCAGACGACAGGCATAGCCTTGACGCAGAGTGCTTTCACCAAGGCCTTTGGCTCCTTGGGGAATCCTTTTGTCGCCGTGTGCCTTTTCTTCTTCGCTTTCTCGACCATAATTGGGTGGTACTACTTCGGAGAGAGCAATATAAGGTATCTGTTCGGAGTAAAAGGGTTAACGCCCTACAGGGTATTGGTAATGCTCTTTATCGTGCTGGGTTCCACTCTAAAGGTCAACCTGGTATGGGAGCTTGCCGATACCTTCAACGGCCTCATGGTAATTCCAAACCTCATAGCCCTGCTGTTGCTCTCCAAGGTTGTAGTGAAGGCATTGAACGAATACGACTCTGGAATAAATTAGGTCTTGAAAAATTAACTAGCAACTTAACAAGGGGTGCGGCTCTTCGCCGTACCCCTTGTTGTTTGGTTACTACTCTATCTCATAAATACCCACTGAATTCAAAAACCATCAAGTAATTTCAGATATTTCTGCATAACATTACAAGTCATTTAAATATTATCGTTTTACAAACCATTACATATTGTATATGATGTTGTTTATCAAAACAAAGCCTACCAGGAGGAATTATTAATGTTTTGGGGATTACTTTACAACTCGACTCTGCTAATAGCGGTAGTTACCTTGTACAGCATCCTACACCATTACGAGAAAGCCACGTCAGCCCGCTGGAGAAATTTTTTTATGGGCCTTTCCTTCGGCATCATAACTGTAGTGGGAATGCATTTTGGTGTCCACTATTCTCAGGGATTATTTTACGATGGGAGAAGCGTTATACTGTCCATGGCTGGACTGTTTGGGGGATGGGCTCCCGCTGTCATTGCGGCAGCTATGGCTGCATTATATAGGGTACACCTAGGCGACATTGGCATGTATGCAGGAATTGCGTCAATAATCAGCTCTGCGGCGCTGGGAGCCCTTTATCGCAAACATTTGAAAGGAAACGCCACTAATGTCTCACTTCGAAACCTTCTTGTTTTCGGCATTTTCATTCATTTGGTTGTAATCCTATGGCAAGCTATTTTTCTTCCTTGGCCTTCAGTGGCTCCTGCTGTCCTTAAAAAAATCGGTATACCGTACATTATCATTTTGCCGCTGGCGACGTTGATAACAGGGATCTTGTTGAAAAATGAAGAATACAGCAAGATGCTGGAAAAAGAAAAACACCTATTGATCGCCAAACTGCAGGAAACCTTAATCCCCTTGATTACCACGCTCATAAAGGTCGTGGAAACCAGAGATTCCTACACCGCTTCCCATCAGCTTAGTACAGCTCAGCTGGCCTGCGCTATAGCAGAGGAGTTAGGTATGTCTAAAGATCGAATAGAAGGCCTTCGCCTGGCCGCTCAGCTTCACGACATTGGCAAGATAAATATTCCTTCTGAGATTCTAAATAAACCGGGCAAACTTTCCGATGTAGAGTTTGAACTCATCAAAAATCACGTAAAAACAGGTTACGAGATACTAAAGGATATAGCCTTTCCCTGGCCCATCGCAAGAATAGTTTTAGAGCACCACGAACGAGAAAACGGCTCTGGCTACCCCAACGGGGTAAAAGGCAAAGAACTCCTGCTTGAATCCAAAATCCTTGCCGTTGCGGACGTAATAGATGCCATGTCTCATCACCGCCCATATAGGCCTGCTTTGGGAGTTGACGCCGCCTTAGAAGAAATAGAAAAGAACAAGGGCACCCTGTACGACCCTCAAGTTGTAGAGGCCTGCCTGCGTATTTTTACGGAAAAAAGACACGTATTGAATACTGACGAAAACGCACCACTAAGCCAGCTTTTTCAAGCTAATTGATGAGATTTTGTTTTCTTCTGCTATTTGTTGAATAAACCTGGCCCTATCTCCACCTATTTTGCTGAGAATACTTATTTATTGCACTTTGTAGAGCCCATGATCTGTCAGCGTATCTTATGAATAGAAATTTTACATCTCTAAGCTACTTTTAAAACTACCTGCCGCAGTTTCCAACCCTTATAGGAAGGTCTAAAACAATAAGGCACTGACCTACTGCTTCTGTGACAGCTTGGTTTCCAATCCTTATAGGAAGGTCTAAAACGTCAGAGGGCTACCCGGAAAATGCATATCCTCGACAGTTTCCATCCCTTATAGGAAGGTCTAAAAC
>NZ_DAITZW010000032.1:0-19691 GCF_036847465.1 Thermovirga lienii
AAATGGCAGAAGTCTCATAAAACACCTGATGAAGAACAATGCTATCCACTAAACAATATATACAGAAAAAAGGCCCTATAAAGGATATCCCGCCAGAGGCAAAAAAATTATTGGAACTCCGCAGGAGAAAACCATCAAAAAATAAAAAGAATAAGATATAAAAACTACAGCACTACAAAGCAGGAAGAACAGGCTTTTACACCTGTTCTTCTTGCTTTGTATGGATATAAGGAGGCGGGCGGGAGAACGCAGGAAAGCAAAATCACCAGTTTGGTATTCCACTTCCAGACTTTATATCTTTACCTACAGGCCAATGTTCCCATAGTGTTTTATGCAGGTTTAAATCAGGCAGTGAAATAATTTTTTGACGGAACAAATCTTTCAAGCTCCATTCGTTCTGCAGCCACTCAACTGCTTTTTCTCCATGTACAGGAACAGAGACTACGTCAACCTGAGAGGCAGTAGAGTATCTCTGTTTATTTTTATAGGTTGTTTTGATAGAGGCAAGCCCATCATTGATTGTCTTCGCCCCTTGTTGAAAATCTGCAATATATTCCATGCTGTCATTCCCCAGCAGAGGAGATATGTTCGAATTCGCTATCTCTTTTATCTTCCCTGCGTCTGCTGTAATAGTAGGACGAGCAGTCATAAAATCGTCTCCCCAAGAAGAATAGACCTGTGGTGCATAGCTCCTCTGCAGAGCAGACTCCCAACTTATAGGAGCCGAAAACTCTTCAAAGACCGAGGCGAAAACAGGGTGGAATTTCAGAGACATGTAGGGAAACATCTGCTTCCAAAATTCCCTATCCATGTCATAAACAGCTTTCCATACGCTATCTTCATTCTTGAGCATAGGGGAATAAGGTTCTGTCCAATTGTATTTGTTCTTATTCTTGAGATCGATGAGGATAGAATACATTTTTTCAGGATTGCCTCCAGCAAGAGTAGCCCATGCATCTCCATCGTTCTTTGAACGGACTATCCATTTGCTTTTGCCCTCTTCATACAGTTTTAGCTGAGCTCTCTGCCACAGCCACCTTCCCAAGTAGTTTGAATCGCAGTTGACAAAGACAAAATCATCACAGAAGTTATATTGATTGTAGGGTTCCCTAGCAGACCAAAAACCCACGTGTCTGGGAACCAGATAGTCTGTGGCGTCCAACCCCCAAGGAGCATCAACTGTAATATCTAAAGGGCCTCCTCTATACTCATCTTCACTTTCCATATCTTTTTCAGGCACATAACTGGCAAAAGTCCTGCCAATGCTAAATTGTTTATCTTTGTCAGTCTCATTCTGTCTAATGTACGCTTTCGCCCATACTTCATCTGCAATTTTCTCTGCCTGAGCTTCCCACAAATCGCTGATTTCATCTGCCCTCAAAAAGGTTTTGTATTTGTACAGCCACCCTAAACCTTTATAGTGTGATGTCAAATCCTTGTAGATGTAATCATCAAGAACGTCTTTGATGTAAAACGCCTTTATATCTGTCCAGCTTATGTTCATAATAGGAGAAGCAGACGGAGGAACATGGTACTGTTTATCCTGCTCCTCAATAAACTGTTTCATAGTGTTTAAACTGGCAAGATCCTCTGCGGACGGATTTCCAAAGTATTTCTGAGGGTTCCTGCGTATATCGTCTATATGTTTCAGTATGGCTTGAGAAAAAAGATCCCACCAGCCTACGCTTACATGGTGGTCTTTCGTCAGCGTAAAGACTCCAATCTCCTCCGTGTCGCTCAACCATTTGCTTCGGATTAACGTTCCTCTAGGGTTGGGCCCATCAAATTGAGGGAGGAGGATTTGCACAAAGTCTGCATCAGATATTTCCCGGATATACTTTTTCATCATGTCCCTGTCAAGAACAATCAAAGTTCGATCCTGATCGTCTACCGCCTCAGCTCCGAAAAGGGGAGAGGTGACCACAGTTTCACCCAATACTGTCATAGGAGTTTCGTAATAGAACGTATAGTGGTCGTAAATAACAGTATTTCCCTGATGGTGTACATCGGTTCTCTGTGCTCTGGCGGCAAAATCCGTCAGGATAAAAAGGTCGCCTCTGGTAATGTCGCTGTAGCTGGAATAAAAAGCACTCTTCTGAGTGAAGTTGACTATCTTGCCTGCTGCAAAGTCTTTTCTCTGATGTTCTTTATTGCCGACATCTATTCCCAACTGCTGGTGCGTGTAGTTGGACAAAATACGGTACACGCCAAAGCAGTTGACCGCTTCAGGTTGGTACGGAATAAAGTAGTGGTGGTAGCGGTGAATAATTCTCTCTTCGCCACCGTCGCCCGGTTCTGCAAAACAAATTGAGGGAATGAATATTCCGCACAAAAGAGAGACAAGAATCATAAGACACTTCAGGTTTCTCACCTACTCCCACCTCCACGCAACATATAAACATCTTCAGAATTTCCAAGACACAGATCGTCTGTATTTACCTTGAACCTGTCTTTATGATCTTCAAACAGCTCTCTGACTACTGGCCCGTTAGCCCATGCCTCTATCGCTTCATCAAACAGAGGAGAGTGATCCCAAACAAGAGACCACGCCTGACAGTAATAAATCAGCTTCTGCAGCTTCCAAACCGTCATTCCCTCTGTTTGTTCTAAAATGTATTTGGCTACGGCAAAGACGTTGGGCATGGGCTTCCTCACTCACTCTCCCAAAACTAAAAGGGAATGTCAGGAGAATCTAAGTCGTCCTCTTCAAACCCGTCCTCGCTGTATTCATTCATCTCTTCGGGGTCTCTCTGTTGAGTAAACCTTCTCGACTTACTTGATTTTGATTTTGCCCGTGACTCTTCCAGCACGCTAGTTATCCATTCAGAACAGCGGGCTTTGCTGAGGTACGCCTCTTCTGGAGGTTCTATCCCTCTCTCTTCGGCAAGACGTTCCATAAAAGCAGTCTGTTTTTCTGTCGGAGGAATGCTCTGCATCTGCGAGTCAATCCACTTACTTAAATCTTTTCGGCTCTGAAGGGCCTCTTCAGGGATCTCAACTCCGTACTTCTCTGCCAAAGAGTGAGCAAACTTCAACTGTTTTTCAGTTGGAGCCTGGTTATCTCTCTGAAACTGTCCCCCTCTCTGCTCCTGCTTCTGTGCAGGTCTCTGCCCATAGCCTCTAGACTGAGCCTCTCCTCTCTGAGAATATTTTCCGCCATAACTCTTTTCCTGCGAACCATAGTTCTGCCTATAACCTTGCCTCTGATACCCTTCTTTCTTGTCCTTGTACTTGCTTGCCTGCATGTTTGAATACATACTAGCACCCCCCATATATTTGAAAACTGGCTTTTGAAATACGCCTATAAACAAACATATAAGTTTTTTAGCAAAAACACACAAAAAAACTTTTTCAAAAAAACGTCTCAGAAGTTTTAACTCTTGAAAACCAACCTGTTTCCCAAACCCCAAACCAAAAAACTACTCCAAAAACTCAAAAGCATACTGAAAGTGTGTTTTTTTAAAAAAGGGTAATCCTAAAAAAGTGATCTTTTTTCCAACCCCCTTATATATTTAAAGTTACATATACAGCTATAGTGTCTATCTTAAGTATATAAGTCTATACAAGGATATAATATATATATAAATATAAATATTAAGAGATAAAACCTTTTCCTTGTTGAAATGTTTATATATACAGTATAAAGCTATATATATATTATAAACTACAAACAAAGTATATAAGTTATATATAGATTTTTTATATATGTTTTATTTTATATAAGGGGTCTGGAAAAACCTCAAAGTTTTAGAGGCATACAAAAAGTATAACACTATATATAGAGTGTTGTTTTGTAAGTGGGGGTGTAGACTGTGTTTGCGTGGGATTGGGGAGGACGAGGAACGATAAAACTGGCGATGCCCAAACACTATGTGTATGCTCATGAGTTGGCTGCTAGGTGGTGGACGTTGAAGGGAGAGCGGTACGAAACAGAGTGCAGTCCTCCTGTTGAGGGACGTTTCATGGTGGAAACAATGGCAGCTCTTCACCCGCAGCACAGGGAAGAGTGGAGGAATGTGTACGTCATGCTCCAGCAGTTTTCAGGCATTGTAGTGGAGAAAGAGGGGCGAAACACCTATGTCAAAACTCCCTATGATCCCTACTACGTGGATATGCTTCGAAATTTAGGAGGCAAGTGGGATAGAGAGCGTAAGATGTGGAGGTTTTACAACTGCTCCTCTTCAGTTAGACTGGCTCTTTCTGTTATGGGAGGGTCTTCTCGTTCTAGGCTGTATGTTGATGACTCCTCCTTCCCTCATGATCTTCTTCCACATCAGATTGATGGAGCAGCGTTCTTTGTTGCCCGCTGGAATGCGGGCTATAGGGGCTCTCTTCTGGCTCATGACCAAGGGACAGGGAAGACCAGAGCATCTTTGGCATTCTGCAGAACTGTCCTAGAGCAAGAACAAGCAAAAAACATACTGTTTGTGAGCACGGCAAGCCATCAGCGTTCTATTTGTGGCGAATGGGTCGCAGTAGGTGGGTCGCCTGATGAATTTGCAGTGCTCAGCTCTCTGAAGGACCTCTCTGAGTTGGAACAGTATACTCTTTGGGTGACTACTCCTGAGTACCTGTTTCATTCTAACAACAAGGCTCTTTTTGAGCGGGTAATTGCCTCAATGCCCAGCACTATTCTGGTCATAGATGAAGCGGGACGTTTTACGAATATGCGGAATGCTTCCTACAGGCACATGCTCTGCCTTTCTCTTCCCGCAGTTTTTGTATGTGCTCTATCAGGCACCCCTTTAATCAACAGCATTCTGGATATGGAGGGGTTGATTCAGCTCATAGACCCCTCTGTGTTTCCGTGGAGGGATTTTTACGCTGAACATGTTGTCGAAAAGCCTATGAAAATCTTCAGTCGGCCTAGATACAACAAACTTTTGGAACAGGGGGCGCCTCGTGAGGTCGCTCAAGCAAAGAGCGTCATCACGATCCCGAAGATAGAAACTATAAATCATGAAGCCTTTGCAGAGCGGGTGTCTGGGTTTTTTCATCGAGTGACAAAAGATGACGTTAAGGAATTGAACATACACATCACTCCGTTTGTTGTGCCGATAGAATTGACGGCAGATACTTTAGAGCACCGTCTTTTGGTGAAGCTGGAAGACTTTATGCGGATCTGTCGCATGAAGATGAACGCAGCTCTTCTGGAAGAAAAGCTCTCTTCTGACGGCCAGATTACGATCCCGAAACGTGAACTGGACGTTCTAATTCGACAACAGCAGATATTTGATGACCCCTATCTTCTGTGGCTCTTTGCAGACATTGATGCAGCAAAGAAGGCTGATGACAGCAAGAAACAAGATGTCAACAAAAAAAAGCAGGACATTCCGGATTTGCTTTCTTTCCTGTTGGCTGGAGAAAGCCGCCCCAGCGAAATGTATTGGGGAGTAAAAATGAACGCTTTAGCGCAAGTTCTCAGGGAACACAGTGGAGAAAAGGTAGTGATTTTCACTCAATTCTCAACTATGGCACACCTTCTGACAGAGAGGTTGAAGAAGAGTTTTGGAGAACAGAGCGCTCTCTGCGTCACAGGAGCAACGCCTTCGGCTCCAAGAGAAAAAATCCTTGCTAAATTCAAAGAGAACGAAGAGGCAAAATTTCTAGTGGGAACAGATGCCATATCTCATGCCGTCAACCTTCAGTTTGTAGACTGTCTGATTCACTATGACCTGCCGTGGACATCTCACATGCTCAATCAGCGGACAGACAGGATATGCAGGCTGAATGCCAAAAACAGTCAAAAACATATTTATGTACTCTACTGTGAGACTCCTTTTACTTCTGTCAACGTTGAGAGGTTGAAGTGCAGCTACATCGTAAAGAAGGCGGAAATCGCAAGAAAAATATTGGGTGACAGTGCCTGTTCAACGGTTGTTGAAGAAATATACTTTCACGTTTAATCTTCAATTTTCGTGGTATGTCATGCATGCTGTTTATATATTTTTTTGCAGATGTTGTTTGGCTCTAATTGCTGCCGCTGTGTTTACAGCGTAAAGCCTTAAAAATCACAAATCAGGGTAGGGGGAGGAATAGTCGTGCCGGTAAGTGCTTTGAGGCAGTATAACTACACGCCTACACCTAAACAGACGGCTAAAAAATCAAAAAAACGCAAAAAGCATAAAGATGCCATGTCAAACGTGGAAGAATTTGCCATGTTTGTCTATACATTCAGCTTCCTAATAAAAGACGGATATCAGCCGAAAAGGGCGATTGAAATTCTTTATGCACAGGCGCAAGGGGCGTTAAAAGACAGCCTTGATGAGGTTGTAAGGCTAGTTGATCAAGGACAGCCCATAGCTCTTGCCTTCAGGCAGAGTGGTTTTTTCCCAGAGGATTTCTGTGCCATCGTAGAGGTTGGAGAGAGTTCGGGGTATTTGGGAGAAGCTTTGGAGGCCTATGGCGAGTACATCGAAAAAGTGGTGCACATGAGAAAGGGCTTAGAAAGCATGCTCAACTACCCGACGTTTGTTTTGGCGTTCGTTGTTGTTTCAGCGGTCATGCTTCTCATGTTTGTGGTCCCTCAACTGATGAATTCTTTTAAGGCTATTGACGTTGATCCTTCTCAGATACCCTTTATTTCAAAATGCCTTTTCGCGGCCAGCGGGTTCTTTCAGAGGATTGGACGTATCCCCAGCATAATTTTTGCGGTCGTATTGGGCTGGTATCTTGTGAAAGGAGGTGGGAAGGCAAAAATAGCCAAAAGTTTTGATTTGATCCCAGCCATGCGGAAGGTCAAAACCAAGTTGGCATGGGCACAATGGTTGGTCTTGGGAGCCATCTGTCTTCAGTCGGGTATGACATTGAGCGACATGCTCCAGACACTTAAAAGCTCTGCTCCAAAAGCGCTTGAAAAACACTATGACGCACTGATGGCAAACGTTTCGGCAGGACAGACGTTGGCAAGTGAACTATCCAAGGTCAAGGACGTGCCCCCTATTATTCCACAGGTTTTGGGTGTAGCAGAAAAAAGCGGGAGAGTACAGGAGGCGATGAGTTCTATAGGGAGGCAGTATTTATACACGCTGAATTACGACGTAAAGAATTTATCGGGGGTTTTAGAGCCTTTGGTGATAGGCATTGTTACTCTGTTTGGAGGAGGTTTCGCAGGAAGCCTCTTTTACACAACCATATCTATCACGTCTAACGTGCACTGAACACAATTGAACTGGAAGGGGGATAAGTATGTTGAAGTTGGCAGACAAATTTTTTGAAAAAATAGCGGTTTTGGCAAATCCAAGAAAGGCAAGGCGTCGTAAGGGTATGAGTACCGTAGAAATGCTCACGATCATCGCGCTTATGGCTATTTTGGGAGGCACTGCTGTGGCGGTGGTCGGTAAAAACATTCCGAAGGCAAAGTACACTAGGGCAAACTCTGAGCTGGCAAACATTCAGAATGCCTTTGTACGGGCTGCAAGTGTACAGGGGGACTTTAACGGCGTTCCTACTGGGGACAATAATCTGACTGGTTCTCTGAGCCTTGGTTCTTTAGGGCCTGTTGTCCAGTCGTTCCTTGATAAGCCTTTTGATGACTTGAAAGACCCGTGGGGAAATCCGTACAAGCTCAGGTCTACTTATTCGTCAGACGGCAGAGGTGTAATCATTGTATACGCTGCCCCCGATGGCGATGGAACCAACTTTACTGCCGGTAGCGTTACAGTATCTGCCAAGAAAAATCCTTTTGACGGGGATGCTCCGATGGCGAAGGTCATCTACAACGTGTCTTACTAGTTGGAGAATGGAAGGGGCGGGGAGGAGGCCTTCCCGCCCATCATCTACAGGAGGTGTAGACGCTTGGGGTTTTTGAATTTGCCGAACCTAACTGCAAAACTACAGGGGCTTTTTTCTCGTGAACATGACAGCGGCAAGAGAGGAGAAAGCAAAATAGATGGTGTAGTTGCCTCAATCATAGAGGATATATACATGAATCAAATTCCACATATGACGCCTGATGTCGTTTGGGACACCTGCCGGCTGGAAATAGACGGGGAACCTTTTTACATTATGTGGACGAAAGATGAGGGTTTTGTTCGGGTTCCTGCATCAAAAATTGACTTTGTACTTGAAAGGTTCTCCTTTTTAGGAATTTGTTTTTCTCCTGACACCTGCTTCTCTCGATGTTTCATGATACCGCAGGGGCAGGACGCCGTGTCGTACATCGAGGAGCATGCTCCGTATAAGAGGGGGGAATACGAATATTCTATAGCAGAGGTTGAATATGAAGGGCGAACTTATGCGGTTTCATCTATGCTCCCTGACATCGTGCGGGTTCAATATGAGAAGACGTTGAACAGATTTTTTATTTCAGGTGGAGTGGTTGTGCAGGCTACAGATAGGATTTTCCCTATCGCCAGCATGGCAGGGAAGGCTTTAGGCCTGTACGAAGGACAGAGCTGCATTGTAGCGGATTTTAGGCAGCATCGTATAGGTCTCTCTGCTGTATCGTTTATAGGAGGATATTACGTTCCTGTCTGTTTTGATGTAGTGAATATGACAAAAGACGAGCAGGGGAACAAGGAAGAGGTTTCGGCAAACGCTAGATTGCTTGCTCAGGAGGTCAGCAGACAGTATAAACTGGCAACACCTGAACGGTGTGTAGTTATCTGTCCGGACAATGAACATGCCATCAAGGAGTTTTCAGACAAGATGTTGGCATGTATTGAGGGCCTTAGGTCTGTTTTTCAAGAGAACGTAGTGTATATGAGGGACGATGCAGCTCCAATCAGGGGGCTGCTGATGGAGGTCGGTGTCAATGAGCAGTAAAACACAGGGCAAAATGGCAAAGGTGAACATTATTCCCTTGCCGTGGGCATCAGTCGTCATCGAAAAAAGTTTGATTAAGACCATGAGAAAGAAAAATGTAAGCCTCCTGTGGGTTTTCGGCACAGTCTGCGTGGCTGTTGTAGTGTTGAGCGTCGGTGCCTGGGTTTGGGATACTCAAATAGAGAAGTCTTCAACAAGACTTTTGTCTGCTGTACATAATCAACAGCAGGAACAGTTGGCAGTAATACAAAACGTCCAGTCGTATCGTTCTCTGACTGAATTTCCAAATATTGTTCCCGTCTATGTCCAATGGTGGGGGCTGAATCAAATGTTTGACAAGCAAAATATCATATTGACCTCTGCCACTTTCAACGGGACAGACACTTCTGTGCTGCCGGCCACTATGGCCAACTCTATTGCCGTTGAAACAGGACAGGGGTTAGAGTCTCTTAATGTTGTTGGCGTCTGGACTGCAGATGGAAGGCTGGCCCCTGACGTTGGCGGAGTGCCGAGCAACACATGGCTTTTAGAGTGTTCAAGATTTTTGAAGGATATCTTTGCTCCAATAGGAGTGAACGTCTACGTTGATTTTTTAGGGCAGAACAGCAGCGTCAACGATTTTACGCTGGCGATCCTTCTCTGGCAGTAAGGGGGGCTGGATATGGAGGACTTTATCAGTACAGTTGTCGGACGAGGGAAAAGAGAGATATGCATAGGCGTCGCTATCGGCGTCGTATTGGCAATGCTGGCATGTGTTTTTATAGGCTTTGGCGTTTGTCAGGCAAGAAGCATTATGGACGGGCGTAAACAAGTTCAGGAAATTCAGCAGCTTAAAAGACAGGTTGCCTCCACTCAACCTAAGATAAATGAAGCAATTGAGATAGGACGACACATAGAGTCTGTTTTCTACGACAGCAAGAGAGTCAAAGAAGACATAAGCAGGGAACTGGCAGCAAGTGGGCTTGTAGTACTTCAGATTAGCGTCTCTGAACCAACTGTTGACAGACGAAAAAAAACTTCGAACGCTATCACAAATGGGCAGGTACTCAAGGTAGATGTATCAGGTACCATGGCACTAGAAGACGTGGACGGATTTCTAAAATACATATCTGCACGTCCAAAGGTATGGCGGGTAAACAAGCTGAACATTGCTCCTAAGATATCCCCAACAAATCTGATTTCAACTCTGGATAAGTACTACAAACAGAGAGATTATGAACGCATGCAGCAGTTTCTTTCTCAGGTGCAGGATCTCAATCTGACCTCTATTCCCGTAGAAGTTAATCTGCAAATTACTGTGCTGTCAAAGGCAGGATAGGAGGGGTGAATAGTGGGGGAGATATTTCTTAATGATTTTTATAAGACGCTCAGAAAAATTCTTCTAGGAATATTTATATTTTTTATGTTTTTAGGCAGCCTGTTGGGCTATATATTTTATAAAGGATCTCCTGTAGAGCAAAAAATTAAGCAGGAGAAGGTCATAGCGGCACAAATTCAGTCGGCTTTAAGTCGGGGAGGTTACATTGAAATTTTGCAGAAACTGCAGAAAGCAGGACAGACGGAAGATATAGACAACACTTTGGCTCTGTTAAAGAAAGAAGGACATGTAGATGTTTCTCTTGCCAAAACTTTTGGGGTGAATGCGTTCAATAAACTAATCGCCAACGCCAAGGGTAATGGTGATGCATCTGCTTTCAACAGTGAAGACAGCGGAAGTGGGGCTTTCCCTGACATAAAACTTGGCGGTTTTATATACGGCAAAGGTAAAGCAACTACGGTTTTTACGGTAGCAGGGAAACCTCAGGTGTGGAAATGGGAAAAACGTGACGGGGAGTGGATTTGCATAAATCCTGTGGCAGGGTACGGCGTCAAGGATATAACCATAGGGGCAGATGTTGTGGAATTTGTACTGTTTCCTCTGACACAGAGCAGTGTAAGCCGCACATATTCTTTTGGCGATGGTGTAGCAGAACAGTTGGCTCAATATAGGCAGGGTAATCATGAAGTATTAGAACAGATACAGAATGAAGTAAAGATACAAGGAGGAGGGGCAGGAAGTGTACAGCAGACGACTAGTTAAAACGATTATTACTGTTGTATGTGTTGTGTTTTTAACGACAAGTATTGCGACAGCAGGACAGGACAAAGTCAAGATGTCTTTTACCGATGCTCCTGTTGGGCTGGTGCTTCAGGCGTTGGGGAAGTTAACTGGAAGCAGCTTCACTATTTCGTCTCAAGCAGCCAACAAGTTGGTGTCTATCGAGATGGATGACGTTCCTTTCGATGTGGCTTTAGAGATGATAGCCCAAGCTGGAGGAGTTGTAATCAATAAGGTGGGAGCCAATAGATATGTTGTCTACGGCAAAGAAGAGACAGGCGATAGTGCAAAGTCGGAGAAGCAGAGAGAAATTGAGGCAACAGAAGAATTTCTTTCTCAATCTGTCATGGAAGTTGTTCCAGTCAAATATGTGAGCGTAGAGGACGTAGAGAGTGCTGTAAATTCCACTATAGGGAATGGAAGCGACAGCGTAGTTAAAGTAACCAAACTGGAAAATGGGACAGACAGGTCTTTTCGTTCTGTAGTTGTCTACGCAGCGAGCCAGAGGGTTTTAGATATGGTCAAAAAAGTCATTAAGCAGATAGATGTGCCTAAACCTATGGTGGAGATAGAAATTTTATTTGCAGAAGTATCTTTGAACGACAACAAGAACGCAGGTTTAACTTGGAACCCTATGACTAGTCCTATAACGTTTACGGAAAATAATGATGGCCTTGGGGTATTTACTCTGGGAAGTTTTACGAGAAGCGCCATATCTATGGAGGCGGCTCTGACGGCTACATTTGGAAGAAATAAAGCTAAGGTTCTTGCGTGTCCTAAGCTGAGGACCATGTCCGGATATAAAGCTGTCTTCAAGAGTGAGACAGAGCAGCCTATTCCAAAGAAAGACGACGATGGGAACTGGAGTGTGACATGGAAGGACGTCGGCATTTCTCTTGAGGTTCTGCCTGTTGTTATGGCAGATGGTTCTATCCAGATGTCTGTACGCCCAAAGGCCTCGAACATAACCAGTTTTGTGACTCAAGGAAATATTACCGCCCCAGTAATTTCCAAAAGAGAAACAGAGACACAGGTCTTTCTAGAGCCCGGGGAGATTATGGTGATCAGCGGCCTTATAAATGATTCTGAAATTAAGAACATGTCTAAAGTGCCTATTCTTGGCGACATTCCGCTGTTGGGTGAGCTGTTTAAAAATCACGAAAACAAGAAAGAGCGGAGCAATGTCATAGTAATGCTTCGGCCTAAGCTGGTTGACGCTCCAAGTATGAAAGCAAGAGACGTAGATAAGAAGATAGAGGAGTGGAAGAAGTCTCTACAGAGGACCTCTGTATCGGAAGAAGCAAAAGAGAAGAAAGATGTGGATGTAGACGCAATATTGGAAAAGTGGAAAAAGGAAGTAAGGCCTGTCTCACAGGAGAAGCCTGTAGAACCACAAAAACAGGTGCAGTCTAATAAGCCGAACCTTCAACAGGAAAAACCGAAAAAGGAGCCTGTAGAGGTTGAACAGGCCGGCAAGCCTAAGGGTAATTCAGAGACAGAAAAAATGAAGCTGGAGAAGAAATTTCAGGAGCTGGTAAATCAGTATAAAGACAAGCCCGTCAATTATGAGCCAGCTAGCAAGGATACACAGGTTGTTTCTGACTCCAACGAAGACAAACAGCCTGCACAGACACCGTCTGAAGACAGCACGAATGAAAATACATCGAAAGAGGGCAACAACCAGAAGGAACAAAAGAAACCAGAACAGTCTGCTTCCGACACTGATGAACAGAGCAGCTCAGACACACAGAAGGGAGGTTCTTCTTCAGAGGGCTGGGTACCTCCCTTGGAGTAAGAAAGCAAACACACCTCCTCCTTTCCCTATATATTCCCTTTCTTTGCCCCGTCTTACAGACGGGGTTTTTTATAAACATGAGTAAAAAAGCAAAAAATAATTATCTTTTTTATAAAGCATGTTGTTGAGGGAGGAGAAGAATATGGCTCAAAAACTCAGTTCACAGGTAAAAGAAAAAATTAAACAGAGGGTTAAAGACCACAAGACAAAACTTACAGAAACTCTATTACAGAGGCTTTTTAACCATGAAGAGCGAACAAAGTGGTCGCCAGAATGGAATGCAGAGTATATGCAACAGTTTAGAATTCCGTGGAATCCGGTTACTAAATGGCGTTATTCGGGAGGAAACATGGCTTTCCTGTGGTTGTCCATGCTGATAAACGGTTGGGGGGACAGCCGGTTTATAACTTTCAATCAGATGATTGGAAAAAAGATCCTTTCAGACGACAAGCAACCGCTGCGGATAAAAGATTCCGAGCGGAAGAAAGGTATGCTTATGTTTCAACCTATCCCAATTAAAAAGGGGCACAAAAAGAAAACTGAGGTGGAGGTTAACAAAGAACAGTATATAAACGGACAAAGCGAACAGACAGAGGAAGAAAAGGAAGCTGTCTCTCAGGACACATTTATTGTCTTTAGACCGTTCACCGTTTACAATGCGGAACAGTTTGAGAATTTCCCTTCGTTTGACATCAAACAGGACTTCAGAGTGTCTTGGAACGACTGGTCAGTCATCGAGGATTTTGTGAGATCTTCTAAAATAAAAGTAGAACAAACTCCCAGCGTTCCTTCTTACAGCCCTATAACTGACAAAATACATATCCCTCCTAAAAAAAGTTTTAAAACCGCTGAGGGATACTATGTAACCCTGCTGCATGAGTGGTTTCACGCCACTGGCCATGAATCCAGAACAAACCGTTTAAAAAGATACACGGAAAAAGACTTTTCATCTAAAGTCGAGTATGAAAAGGCCATCAAAAGGGATTACGCCATAGAGGAGCTGCGAAGTGAAATGTTCAGTATGTTAGTAAGCGATTTCTTAGGCTTTAACCGTTTCACAAGAAGTACGGAAACAGTAGAAAACATCATAAACAGTAATATACGTTATATACAGTCATGGCTTGCAAAACTGGACGAGAAAGAAAAGGTCTCGATTGTGATAAAGTGTTTCGAAAATGCCAGCGAGATGTTAGACGTATTTACAAGTTATTTGATTGGTCAGCAGCCAACCCGTGCTCCGTGGTTCCCTCCAAAATCTGAATGGATACGTGACGAAGCAAAAATCTCTGTCCAGATCCCTGATATGCTGCAGGAAGAGCAACAACAAGAACAAGAACAAGAACAGGAAGAATATGTTAAGGAAGAAGTTGTAGGGATAAGAGAGTAAAAATAAAAAGAGAAAAGAAGACAGAAGGGGGAGAAATCCCCCTTCTTTATACTCCTGTGCTTCCAAATCCGCCGGTGCCTCTGCTGGTCACTAGCTCTTTGCCTTTAAATTCTTCCTGAGAAAGGCTTAAAATTTTTATGGAAACAAAAGGCAGTACTACAAGTTGAGCAATACGGTCCCCTTCTTTGATATGTATCTCTTCATCCCCCAGATTGATGAGAGGGACTTTAATTTCTCCTCTGTAGCTGGCATCTACAACTCCGGGAGCGTTTAACACCGTCAGTCCGTGTTTGACCGCAAGGCCGCTCCTTGGACAAACAAAGCCAACAGTTCCTTCTTCTAGAGCAAGCCTCAAACCTGTCCCTACAAGAGCCCGTTCTCCTTTTTTAAGCGTCAGCGAACATGTTGCCTTTAAATCCAACCCGGCGTCGCCTTCGTGAGCGCAGCTTGGCATGAATCTTTCGTCTACAGCAGTTCCCTTAACAGTTACTTGTTTCACAGATACCGACCTCCTTTTATATGTGGCTGTTGCCAAGAAGAAATATAGGAGAAAAGATTATCGGGAAACAAGATTTTTGATGTAAATCCATAGTTTAACATCATTCATGACATTATATTTTATGCAGGAGATTAACAATTTTAGGTCTAATAAACCTAAGCGGAGGGCTTGTAGATGGAAGCAATCAAGTGGAAACAGCGAATTGCATCAATGCCGAAAATAGGGGATCTGCTTTTGCGAAGCGGTGCTATTACTAAACAACAGTTAGCAGAAGCCTTAGAAAAACAAAAAACCGAAGATGGGCGTCTTGGGGATATTCTCCAGAAAATGGGGTATATAACAGAGGCAGACATTTTGACTGCCTTTGGTTCATGGCTCCAAGTTCCTACGATATACCCCTTTGATATGAAGTTTTTTGATGTACACCCTATAGACGCCAATTTTTTCAATTATTTCCCAACGGAGGTGTTAGATCGTCTTTGTGTTATTCCTTTCCGTCTGGACGTTGAAATGGCGGGAGAAATCCAGCGTTGGGTATTTCATGTGGTTATGAGTGATATATGGCAGTACAAGGACGTAGAGGTCCTCTGTCAAAATTATATCAAGGTAGCTAGAGCAAAAGAAAATATATCTGGTGCAGCAGGAATGGACGGCACTATTAGGGGCATCGCCGTAGAGACAGTGGTCTATTTGGCTCCTCGAAACGATATTGTGAAAGTCCTCAATGAGCTGGCGGGCAAGGTTCAGGGGGAAAAGGTTCTTGAGGATACCACCTCTCTTTCCGATGAACAGGCATCTTTGAGGCAGGTCAGAGAAATTCTAACGGCAGCGATACAGCAGAGGGCATCAGATATTCATATTTCACCTCTCTATATCACCGGGGGATTATGGGTTCGATTTCGTGTTGATGGAGTGCTGAAGGACGTTATTAGAAACGGAAGGATAACGCCTGACGAGTACAATGTTTTGACCAACAAGATAATGCACATGGCAAACATGGATCCTACGAGAAAGAGAGAGCCTCAGGACGGAACCATGCAGTTTATCTACAGAGGGAAGAGCTACGATATCCGTGTGGCTTCTATCTTGACCAGCATGACTACGTCCACTTTGGAGGGAGTAAAGGTCCAGCTTCGTGTCCTGTACCCTGAAAGTTATATCTCTATCAACGATCTTGGATTGGCTCCAAAGGAGCTTGCTGCCCTTAAGGAGATTTATCTGAAGCCTTCGGGAGTATTCTTGGTGACAGGGCCAACGGGCAGTGGTAAAACCACAACCCTTTATTCCATTCTAAAGGAGTTAGATCTGGAAACACAATGTTGTTATACCGTAGAAGATCCTGTTGAGTACGTGCTTGAAGGGGCTTATCAAATTCCTGTTGCTCCCAAAGAGGGGCGTTCCTTTGCGGCGATCATGAAAGAACTACTTCGTTTGGACCCTGACATAGTTTTTCTGGGTGAGATGCGTGATCCTGAGTCCGCTAACATTGCCATGCAGTTGGCAAACACGGGACACAGCGTTTTCAGTACCATTCACACAAATACTGCGTACACCGTACCTCAGAGATTGCTTTCCATGGGGATCCCTGAGTATCTGATGGAAAACTTAAATGGAGTTATGTCTCAGAGGTTGGTGCGTGTCAACTGTCCTCATTGTACAAAACCGTACAAGCCCAACAAACATGTTTTAGAGCGGTTAGGTTTACCTGTTGATGTAACGTACTATCGTGGGACGGGCAAGAACAAGGATGGTAAGGTTTGTCCGCATTGTAATGGCACTGGCTATTTAGGCAGGACAGGTATATATGAGCTCTTGCCTCTCTGTATGTTGGAGGGGTGGCAGAATTACATCAAAGATCCCTTCAAACTTCGTCAGATGGCAATTAAGGCGGGATTCCCAGACATTATGGGGGACGCCCGGAGGAAGGCAGAGCAGGGGTTGATATCTCCCGATGCTCTTATAGGAATTCTTGCCAGATCGGAGTTGATGTTGGCTTATGAATAAGAAAAGAAGGAAGGGGAATGCGTTAATTGTTTACATTGTGCTGATGGCGACCATGGCGATTGCGGCAGCAGAAACAAAAAACATAGGAGAATACATCAACAAACAGCGTATGGAGAGAGCAGATAAATTTATTTCTGAGGTCGGTATGTACGTTGAGCAGTTGTATTTTAAAGGTCTCAGCATTGTTGGCAGCGGATCTTCTACAACGGCGGTCTATGACCTCTTAGATGGGGCTGGTTTTCCGGGGATATGTACTCCTCAATCGGAATTAGTTCGCATTGCCAATGTAACATCGCTAAATCTGGTTTCTAAACACAGCGATCATGCTTATTTAGATATGACTGTTACATCGAAGAAAGTTTTATTTCCTTCAGTTATGCGGGGTGCCGTCAATAGGTTGAATCGGCCTGACGGGACGGTTTCTGTCGTATGGAATAAGTCTAGTCCTGATTCTATTCAGGTAAGAATTCACTTCAGACGGGGGAGGTAGTTGTATGAGGAATTTCGTGTTGGTTGTGGGTGGAATTTTATTTTTGTTGCTTTTTTCTTTAGGTGCTTTTGGCTGGGTAAACGGTGTTGACGTGCAAAACAAAGACAGTGAAGTTTATTGGAAAGCGAATGTCGAAGCAAAGGATATAGACGGTGTATATGATGTATCTCTGCTTTGGACAAAAAATGGCCTGCCTTATGGGGCAAACAATGAATACAGAATGGCGGGTTCTGCTGCTCCTATTGAAGTCCATGTTTTAAATGGCAATGTTGCGGTTTTAGGCCCTAAAGGGAGGTCTATTTCGGCAGTTTCAAAGAGGGTAGATATTCCTGTCATGTCGCCAGAAACAAAGGGGAAAACATTGTACGTCTGCGGATTTGTCAAATACACAGATGAAACCACCCTGCCTTTTATTGTGGTGTGGGACAGAAACACACAAATTTCTGAGCTGTATATTGGAGAGCAGGCGTATAAGTCTTTCATGGAACAGGTGGGGGAGCTTAAGGAGGCGTCGTAAGAGTGAAGAAAAGAGGGGGTTTCTCTGTTGTTGAACTCCTTGTGGCGGTAACAGTCATAAGCATTTTGGCGGTAGGCGTCCGTCAGACTGCTACCGCTTATTTTGCAAAAATGGAACAAAACAAAATATCTGAGTTCAAGGCAGATGCAGTCTCAATATCTCAAGGGGTCTTTTATTACGCCTTTTTTGAGGGGGAGCCTCCTTCTTCTTATAGGGATTTGATGGAACAGGGGTACTTGGTAGGAGATGGGTTATCTCCGTGGGGTACTCCTTATGAATTAGTAGAGAGTTCAGGCACTTGGAAAGTCGTTGCAGCAGACGATAAGGGGAAAAGACATGTTTATGCGGCACAGGCGGAAAGGTAGTGCTTTCGCTCTAATTGTTTTGATGATGGGGTTGAGTGTAGGGGCGGTAATGTGGGCTTCTTCACGCAACTTGACTGGGAAAATGGGCAGCAGTAATCAGGCTTTTGACTGGTTTGGAGTGGTTTCTGCCGCTGCTTATCAATCTGGGGAAGGCGTAGCTGCAGAAGATCTGGCGTCAGCGGTTATGCTGCGTGAAGCTATACCTATAGGCAGCCCTCCCATATTGGAACAGCAGAAGAGGGGCATATGGAGGGCAACAAAAAAAGCGTCTGTTTGTCTGGCGAATTATATTGCTGCTTCAGATGGAGTCATAGGGAAGAGCTACGGGCATTTCTTCAGAGGATTTTCGTATGACAAATACAATTTCTTAATTCCTACATATAGTGAGCAGCGGGTATTTGGTTATGGTACATCGGCCGTACTGGTTGTTCTTGGAGATGAAACAGAATTGAACAAGCTGTGGTCTCTTATTGAAATGCGGATGTTGTTTATGTAATTTCCTCGATGCTATTACAGATGTAAAAGGTTGGCTAAAAGAGGGGTGGTTATATGAAGAAATTTGTGCTTTTGGTTGCAAGCCTGATTCTTATTACAGTGGCTGTTGGTGGATTTATATATAGTAGAGGTTTTTACACTGGCAGAACTGCTGCAGAAGCCGAAAAAGAGCAGATGCCTGATGTTTTACTGGAACAGGTATATAAGGACATTGAAGAGGTGGATTTTACTATACGGAGTACGCTGGCCAATAAACCTTTTACTGTTGAAGGTTTGGGACAGAATGATTATGTGCCAAGTTTCAGTAGTCCTATTTATATTCCTCATGTAGTTTTTGACAAATATATATTAGCGGCTCCTAAGAGTGACGCCTGTCGCATAGATGTTGGTGGGAGGTTGTTTATATCTCCTCAGTATCCTGATGAGATAGAGGTAATTTCCTGTCGGCAGGTCGATGGGCAGAAGCAGGTTCCTGTATCTGTCCGATTGAAGTGGCAGTATATAACGGAGGCTGAGTTTTCAAAATGGGGATTTCTGCTTCAGATGTTTAGCGTAGAGGCTACTTCTGCTTTGGCTGATGGTCGGACAGAGATTTATTTTGGCAGTCCTTTTGGCGGTAAGGCTGTGGCAGTTGTACAGGACAAGACACTTATATCATTAGACATGCTTTTTATGCCGAATGTAGCAAACTATCAAGTTCTTAAGAGGGTTTACGCCAGTTTTGAACAGATAGCGGATTCCCTGACTTCACAGGAGAGAGAATCTTTCGGAGGGATAGGGTGGGGGCGCCGTTCGATACCTAGAGAGTACTGGACTCTGGAGGGATACCGGATAGGGGGATTGAAGGTTTATTCTTTGATGTATCTTGATGATTATCCTATTGTCAAGGGAGAGCTTGTCACGTGGGCAGATTTTCCGTTTTATTTGACTATATGGCTTCAAGGGAAGGATAAAGACATGGTAGAGAGCATAAAACGGGACGCTTCTGCTTCTGACAGGTTAAAGGCAGAGGTTGAAGAGGTTAAAGGTCTCTATAAAGTCGTAATTACGGACAAGCGAATAAAACAAATCATAGATGAGATAAAGCCTCTCAAGGAAAAGACAGAGCAGGGAGAGGGAAAGCCCACCAACTCTTAAAGATATAAAAACCTATAAATATCAGATAAACAGATATACGTATAAGCGGATATGCAGATATGCATATAAAAGAATATAGATATAAAAAATAAAAAAATACCCATAGTCCCGTATAAATTTCTCTGGATAATGGGATAG
>NZ_DAITZW010000032.1:19791-20943 GCF_036847465.1 Thermovirga lienii
AGTCCCGTATAAATTTCTCTGGATAATGGGATAGGTATAGTGGGATAAACAGACAGAGAAGTTATAAGTGATATAAGAACCTCTCTAAATAATTTTTAAATAGGTTTGGATTGGATAATGTGTTTATTGCCCAACAATTTCTCTATACTTTTTATAGATATCAAAAAAATAAAGATATATCAGTTTTCATGTTTATGATTTTGAGGACAAGGGGGAATTGAATTGCTGTTTAAGAAAAAGAAGCAGAGGTCTAACAGTGAAGAGCTTTTAGAGGCGCTATTGAAGGACGTAGAGGGTGAAGCCAGCAAGAGTAGCGTGAGTGAAGTGCGTAAAATTGAATCCATTGATGATCTTGCAGATGCTCTGGGATTAGAGAAGAGAGCTAAGGGGAATAGAAATAGTTGTGATGGCTTTGATGAATTTGATTATGTTGAGAAGAAAGAAGAAGAATACGACACAGAAGATTACGAAGAAGAATATGATAAAGGTGACGAGGTGGCAGAGGAACAAGTATTGATAGACAAATCTGCTGATGAATATGAAGAAGAGGAGGAATATGAGGAAGAATATGATGAGGAAGAATATGATGAGGAAGACAACAAGCCATCGGATATGACTGTAGATGAGCTGGAGAGGTTTCTGCTAGAAAGGGAGAATCAAAAGAAACATATCGAAGATATGGAGGAAGGACCGCAGTCATTGAAAAAAATGAAAGAGCCTGCTGACAGCACAGCGAGCCGCACAGTAAACAAAATTACATGGGAGGATATGAAGGATATGGATATGGAGAAGGAAGTAAGTATAATGGATGAGAGTACAGAGGGCTTTTGTTTCGGATTTTCGTTCCCGAGCGAAGAGCAGGTCGCATGGGAAATTCAAAAGGGTGATAAGAAATGGGTTGTGCTGTTTGATAAAGTAAAAGACACGTTCAAGATTATATATAAATAAGGAGGGGATAAATATATAGTGGGGGCTTTTAAATAGCCTCCACCATTTTTATCAGAAAATAGCAAGAAGACTCCATCCTCTTTAGGATGGAGATGAACTGCTAACATAATCTTTTGGAGGTGGCGAGTGATGGCAAAATATTACAAGGTTTTAGACAGGAACGGCCGTTCCTGCCACGGCGGTGAGGCTGAGTGGTCACTGCCG
>NZ_DAITZW010000033.1:0-20892 GCF_036847465.1 Thermovirga lienii
GTCTATGGGCAGGACGGAAAGCTGAAAAAAGAGTGGAAGAAAGAGTAACTTTGATGTCAACTACCCCACCCTATAGAGGGTGGAGCTTGTAAAAGCTCAAGTTGACTACCCTAAGTCCTTCGAGGACTACGTTAGATTAAGGGAAGAACGAGGTGAGATTATGAAAAGAAATCCACATGTTGCTCCTGTGTTGAAGTGGGCAGGAGGGAAGCGGCAATTACTAAAAGAAATAAAGAAGCATATACCAGAGAAATTTTCAACTTATTATGAGCCTTTTTTAGGCGGTGGGGCTGTTTTATTCGAACTACAACCTAGTGAGGCTGTAGTGAATGATATAAATGAGGAATTGATAAATGTTTATTTAGTAATTCGGGATCATGTTGAAGAACTCATTGAAGAATTAAAAAAGCACGAAAGAAAAAATAGTGAAGAATATTATTATAAAATAAGAGCACTAGATAGAGACAAGAGAAAGTATGAGCAATTAAGTAACATAGAAAAAGCTGCGAGAATAATTTATTTAAACAAAACATGTTATAACGGTTTGTTTCGTGTAAATTCACGAGATCAGTTTAATGTTTCTTATGCGAGATATAAAAATCCAAATATTGTGAATGAAGTTACATTAAGAGCAGTAAGTAATTATTTTAATAAAGCTAAAATAACTTTTAAATGCGAAGATTTTGAAGAAGCAGTTAAGGGGGCAAGAGAGGATAGTTTTGTGTATTTTGATCCGCCTTATGATCCCGTTAGTGATACAAATAGTTTTACAGAATATAATATAAATGGGTTTGGCAAGGAGGATCAGTTAAGGCTTAAGGAATTATGTGATAAATTAAATAAAAAGGGTGTAAAGTTTCTACTTTCAAACTCACCAACAGATTTTATTTTGGACCTGTATAAAGATTATAATATAACAATAGCCCAAGCTAATAGGACAATTAATTCAAAAGCGGACAAAAGAGGAAAAGTTGATGAAGTGCTGGTGAAGAATTATGAGTGAGACAAAGAATGATATTGTATGGGAACGAATTTTTAACATAAACATCAACAGAAGTCACCCATTTCTATAAGTGGGTGATGAATGTTGCAAAAATATATGCAGAAGTTACCTTGACCACGAAGCTGCCACTTCTATAAGTGGGGGTAGTTCACAGGCTAATGTTGAAGAGTTATCTAAACTTTTACAATATATGCAGTTAAAAGACCTATTTGATAAACAAAAAAGATATCGTATAGAGCAATTCCTAGACTTGTTAGCTGAACCCAATGAAGTACTGAAGTCTGAAGAATATTTTGAGCAATAATAGTCAACTACCCACCACCTATAGAGGCGAGTGTCTTCTTGCATAGTTTTAAGATAAAGGAGGTTAGAACATGGCTAATGACGACATGTTGAAACATTCAGAGTATGAGGAGTTTGACGACAGTCTACTTGATGACGATGAGATGGAGGAAGAACACGAGGGGGACAGTTCTGAGGAAGAAGACGTACAGGACCTCCAGCAGGAGGGCATGGATTCTGTTGATATAGATGGGGCGTTGGAGCTTTCCATGTATGAAAACATGGTCTCTGTGACGGGACGCCTCCACTACAGTAACGAGATTAGAGTCCATCAATCTGCTTTTGGCCCTTACGCCACTTTTGCTCTCTTGATGAAGACAAAAGGGAAAGACGAGACTATACGAAAGTGTTTTTTGCGGACTATCGTCTACGGCCAAAACCTTATAGCTTTGGTTAAAGGCCTCCAGAAAGGGACTTTTATCAAGGTTACGGGTTCTTTGGATACCTACAACAATTCCATGCAGATAAAGGCAAAACAGATAACTCCGATTCTCACGTTAGATCAGGCGATGGCGATGGTTGTCGAGTCTCAAAGGGAGGAAGGTTATGTGAGCGAGGTAGAAAAAGAAAGGCTGGCGCAGGTTATGAGTACCAAGGGAATGTACGAAGGTGAAGAGGAATCTATGGAACTCCAGCAGGAGAATCCTTTTGATCTTTTGGATTTAGACGGGGTTCCTATAGAAGTACTTGAGGAATATGCCGAGATTTTAGAGAAGTTAGAATCAGGTGATGAAGACGATGAGGATATCGATATTTCTCCTGAAGTAATCAGAAAGATTGATGAGCTGGCTCCTCAAGTTCTGTCCGATCCGGAGCGCAAGGCGGAGGCTGTGGCATTTTTGAAGAGGCTTTACAGTAGGATGAATAACATGGACCTGACGGCTGGGCAAGACGGCGGTAGTGAAGCTGTGGGGCAAAAAGAAGCGAAGGAGCAGAAAGACACAGAGAATAAAAAGAAGCCGCCGATGCCGAAGACCAACAAGGCTTTGAGTCTTTTAAGGAAGCCTCGTAAGTCTTTCCTGTAAAACCAGTTGTTTTTGTGGAGGGAAAAGAACATGCTGCAGGTGTATTCTAGGCCAGAAAAAAATACTGCAAGCAGGGTAATAGCAGTTGCCTCTGGCAAAGGCGGAGTAGGTAAAACTATGTCTACTGTTGGATTGGGGAGAGAGCTGGCGAAACTGGGGCATAAGGTACTGATCATTGACCTGGATACAGGGTTAAGAAATGCGGACCTTATTATGGGAGTGGAGAACAGAGTAGTGTTTACGCTCTGGGACGTAGTCAAGGGGCGTTGTGCGCTCCATAAGGCTCTGGTATACGACAAGAAGTATAAGCGGTTGTTGCTGCTGGCGACAGCACAGCATTGTACTGCCGATGAGTTTGATGTTGACGAGATCGCTGAGGTGTGTCGTCAGGCAAGGTACGGGTTTGACTACATACTTCTTGACTGTCCTGCGGGAATTGAGAGCGGGTTTCAGCAGGGCCTTTATTCTGCCGATGAGGTTGTAGTTGTCACTACGCCTGAGATGTCGGCCATCAGGGACGCTGACAAGGTGGTTGGTTTTGCGCAATCACTGTCCAAGCCTGTATCTGTACTGGTAAATATGGTACGGGCAGATATGGTAAGTGCAGGAGACATGTTGTCTTTAGAGAACGTGCAGAGCCTGTTGTGTGTTCCTCTGTTAGGGTATTTACCGTATAGTGCCGAACTTTGTGAAGGGAAGGATCTTCTTTATGGTGAGGGACGTATGAAATACCCTGAGGCGGTGAAGAAGGGCTATACAGAGGCTGCATTAAGGCTTGCAGGTGCCGATATGCCCCTAAAGGATATTCCAGAGGCTCCCTTTACCGAAAAGCTGAAGTATAAGCTGCGGAGGAAGCTCCCTATTTTGAGTATTGTAAGATAAACGTGGCGGGGTGCTCCCGCCACGCCGTTTTTATCTTCCTCTGTCAACCATTTTGCTATTTTTGTTTCGTGAATGCCATTAAGACCATTCCGCTGCTTCTTCTGCTACACGTCTCCTGCTGCTACACGTCTCCTGCGTTCAAGCACTATCTTAATTGCTTGGCTTATATGCATATCCAATTCGTAGGCTAAATATCTTGGATACTCTGTCAATTTGGAAGATATTCTTACTACTAAAATTGTCTTGTCACATTTTTCTCCCCACGGGTAAAGAGCCCAATAAAGACATCTTGTCTTGCCCCCGCTTATCCATTGCCATTTCTCGAAGAATCCAGGTTCGCAAGGAAGATGTTTACCCCATTCAACAATTTCGTACAAAAACTGTCTTGAGTAGCTGTTATGTAGACACCGTCTGGGCTTCATAATTTTTAATGGATATAAGCGAGTCACTATTCTCCCTCCTTATCTTTTTCCTCTAAATATCTGAGGATCATTTTATTCAGTTCTGCCTGTATAGAAGAATCTTTCTGTATGACTTTTATTTTAAAGCGTTTATATACGTCTTCTGGAACACGAACCATTATTCGTTTTTCTTTTTCAGTCATAATCAACACTGCCCTCCTTTTGTTTGTTTAACTGCCTTCTAACTAAGGTATAGCAACATACAGCAAACACGTCAAGTTGACATGATAGGCTTATGTTTTTGCATAATTGTATCTTAAGGTGCATGTTAGGCATACACCTTTTCCCAGAAGGAGTAGGGGGGAATTTGTGTATTGATGTATATCAGCGAAGCCACACGACTTCTTGTTGCCCTCCGCCGAGCCTTTGCACTTCCAGCCTTTCAGAAGTGTGGTTCAGATAGCATCTTACGGCAGGATCTATCTCAAGAGGGAACAGGCTTGGAGCATTCAATATTGTGTCTAGGCACACAGAGTTTGCATTGTGAGCATATAGATATGCTTCAGTCAGCCATGCAAAAATTTCAGGTTTGTCTACTGACAGGGCAGGTCCCGCTGCATATATGCCCGAAGGACGACGATAACCTACAACCACTGCGTCCTGCAGTACTCCCCAATCAGTCATAGTACGCAGCACACACCGCACAGCGTTCTTAACTGTAGGCCGTTCTCCATATTCCTCAATAATCCGCCGGACAACGGTTGGAGAGCTTACCATACCGTAGAGTCTGATGTGGCGTCCTACATGAGTTGCAACAGCTCTAAAAAATGGATATGCCGCCATAGTCATACCCCAATGAAGTAGGAGACGGTCTTCTCTTGGGAGGTCAGCTAATAAGGCAAGGCCTTCTTGATGTAGAGGCTTCAGCTCATGAGGAGGGCAGACCCATATCTTCATGAGCATAGATCTTATAGGAACTCCTCCCTGAAACGTATTCTGTAAAATGCCTCTCATTTCTTCAGGAGTCTTACCTTCTAACATAAGACTTGCGGTATATTCCAGCCAGTGGAGGCGGAGGATTTGATTAAATCCAATCTGTTTATACTGCTTATCCGGTCGCAGTTCCATAGCTTTTACCCTCCTCACGATGCAAATTAAAATTATTTCACTATTTCCTCTTCCTCTTCCTCGATTTCTTCAGGTTCAGTAGGAGTGAGCATTTCTTCTCTAATTTTCCTCATCTCCTGCCAAGAAAGTTTTGGATCAGCATACCTGCTCACATCTATTCCTGCTTCCAATCCCATACGGATTTCTTCCATCTGAAGGAATTTATATTCAGGTTTTGCGTAGACAGAAACATCTAGCCCCTTCCGTAATCCCTCCCGTATTACACACATTTCAACCACACCAAACGCAGGATTAGCGTAATGAGAAACATCTAATCCCGCTTCTAATCCTTCTCTGATGACTCTCATCTGCCATACAGAAAATTTTGGATCGACGTACACCGATACATCTATCGGGTTTCTCTTCTTTTTCTTCTTTTTAAGTCCCAGCTCTATCTCTTTCTGCTGTTGTGGAGTAAATTGAGACATGTCTATCCCTTTCGCTATTGGAGACATCATGTTTTTTGGGGCTTTTTTTGTCCCTTTCTGTCTGCTCTTTGTTTTACATGTCATCGGTTTCTATCGCCTCCTCTAATTCATCAAAAGAATCCAATTCGTCCAAATCAAAATTGGCTGCTTCGTGGTTCTTATGATCTTTAGGAGATTTCGATGGCTGAACCTTCTTTGCTCCTATAAAGAGGACCTGTGTTGCCTTCACAAGGAGCTTGGAGATTCGTTTATTGGCCTGATTCGTGTATGTGTTCGTTGTCAACTCCCCTCGGACCAGAACCCTGCTTCCTTTGGTCAAGTATTTTGCTATATTCTCTGCCTGTTTCTGCCATGCTACAACATCGACAAAAACAACGTCTTTTTCGCTCTTACCGTTGACAGCTATTCTGAAATTAACAACATGACTGCCTGATGCAGTTACCCTTAAATCAGGATCCTGTGCCAAATTACCCGTTAAAACCACTATATTCATATCCATTGTTACCTTCTCCTTTCTCTTAATAGGGACTTATTTGTCCGCCTTTCAATCTTTTAATTCTTGATGTACTTAATCTGTTATACCCACTTTCGGCCTGTTGTCTTTCCCTATGCCACGCAGATGGTAAGCCAGCAGAAAGAGAATATTGCACGCTGCACTTGCCAGATGGCAACACCCGCTCTCAGGGTCTATATCTTCTCCTTTTTGCCAGAATGCCACCAAATGCCTCATAGCGGCCGAAAATGGACGGTCCCAACTCATTCCTCTTTCCCAATTCCTTTCTTCATACTTGCTGGCACCATATGTCATTGTCTTAGCGACTTCTTCAAGAGCGTCCCACGGAAGCAGTGCGTAGCGAGGCTTATCTTGATCATACTTAATCCCGCTTAATATTTGAAAATTCCCGTTTTTCTGCAGATTTTCATGGCTAATAACTTTACAGTTTTGCAAAACCCCTCCAGACATAATTAAAGTCCTCCTTTGCCTTCAGCGAAAACATATTCAAATTCCTTTTCCCCCTTCTGTTGATGTGGATGAACAAAATTGCTGAGATACAACTGCCTTCCGTACTCAGCAATACACACAGCATCTGCTAGACCACTTCTTTTGTGCCTATGGGTAACAGGCAGTTCTGAAACTATCTCCAACGCCTTAGCAATAGACTTTTCTTTGATGTCTGCCTCTGTGCGGTCATATAAAACCCCTTTCTGCCATTCTTTTGGAGGAACATATGTAACAGGAACCTCAAGAAGATCTAAAACGCCAACTATACCTCCAAATATCTCTCCCACCTTGAAGGTAGATTTGACGCTTTGGTGGGGCATATATATAGGCTTTTCAACTATGCAGAAATATATCTTGTCCTTATGCCTCTCAAGGGTGTTGTACAGCTTCAAGGTGTCCAACACCTTGGTTTTTTCTGTATTGACACGCATAGGAAGCAGAAAGCATTTTGTCTGTTTGCCGTCCAGAGACACAATACACCCTGCTCCGTATATACCGGGGTCAATTCCAAGCACATAAGAGTTTTTGATATCAAAAACCATTTTTCAGCCTCCTTTACCATGTATATAGCGCTGTGAGTCCTGATAAACAACTATGGTGTGGCGTAATTTTACCGATCGTCCGCCACATATTTAGTGCAGCTACACATATAAATATATTTGTGAGACATATTTTTATCTGCATTTTCGACCTGTATAAAAAAATTGCTTAAAGATATAAGTCTGGTTTAGTCCCATTGAAAAACACTATATTTTTTATAGCACTCAATAACGGAGGGGTGGGGCAGGTTGAAATCTAAATTTATTCCCTTGCATGTGCACAGTGAATATTCCTCGCTAGATGGGGCAATTATGATTTCTGAATACGTCAATTGGGCGTGCAGCCACAATTTGCCTGCTGTGGCGGTTACCGACCACGGCATAATGGCTTCTGCCGTGCCATTGAAGCGGCAGTGCGATGCAGTAGGTATAAAGCCTATCATGGGGTGTGAGTTGTACGCTGAATCGTTTACAGGCGGGGGTCAACAGGAAAATTATCATCTTTTAGCTCTTCCATTGACACAAAAAGGGTTTAAGACGCTTATCCGTCTTTTGTCTTTGGGATACAAAGACAATTTTTATAAAAAGCCTCGTATTTCCCTGTCTATGTTGGAAGAAATTGGCTGCGAAGACATATTTTTTTCTACGGCATGCGTTCAAGGAGAGCTGTCGCAGATGCTGCTGCGCAACGACAGGGAGGGGGCTGTACGTTTCATAGATACCATGAAGGCACTATTGAAAGATAACTTTGCTGTGGAGCTTATTGACACAGGCCCTGATGCCATGGTGTCTAATTCTCTTTCACAGTATGAACTCAATCAAATGCTCTATGACTTGGCTCATTCTTGTGGAGTCAAGACCATTATGACTACCGATAGCCACTATTTTACGGAAGATAAAGGTTGGTATAACGCTCTTTTGGCGGCACAAATGAAGACGACGCAAGAGGCAATAGAAGCGGAGTGGGGAAAACCTTTAGATCTTTCTCTTCGTTCTCCTGATGAAATGTGGGAACGGTGGAGGGGAACATATACAGATGCTCTGCTCAATACGGTTGAGATAGCGGAAAGGGTAGAGAATTTCCCAATAGCGTTAGATAAACCGCTCCTGCCCAAACTTCGTCTGGACGTATCTTTACATGATTTGGCTAAAGACAAGCTAGAACGCAAGATAACAACAAGAAAAAACAAAGAGGAATATAGGGCTAGATTAGATCGAGAGCTGTCAGTCATATCTCAAATGGGATATGAGGACTACTTCTTGATGGTTTGGGACGCCGTCAACTGGGCTCGCCAACAGGGTATTGCTGTTGGTCCCGGAAGAGGTTCAGCAGCGGGAAGCCTTTTAGCTTATGTACTGGAGATTACGCAGGTAGATCCTCTTCAACATGGACTTCTTTTCGAAAGGTTCTTGAATCCTGAGCGTGTCAATATGCCTGATATAGATCTGGATTTTGAAGACGCGCGGAGAGATGAAATTATAGGCTATTTGAGGATGCAGTATGGAGAAAATGCTGTTGTCCCAATAGCCAACTACATCAGAATGCACCTAAAAGCCGCTTTGAGAGACGCCATGCGGGTTTTAGGGCATGATGTAGGCCCTAACAGTATAGGAGATAGTTTTGTCCGTTACGTGTCATCGCAGGTTGATGAGACAGAAGAGTACGACTATGACACCTTGATGCAGGTGGCTCAAGGGTTCGCTAAGCTGGAATCTGGTGTCAAGGCAGATGTGTTGCGCCTTGCCACAAAGCTATCCAACAGGATAAGAAACTATTCAAAACATGCCTGTGGTGTGGTAATAGCTCCTCCAGATGTCATTGAGTATGCTCCTCTTTACCGTCTGAATAACGAGATTATTTGCCAGTACAACATGGACGCCATAGACTATATGAACTTGGTCAAGATGGATATCCTTGGCCTTTCTACACTGACTGTTCTTAGAAAGACTTATGAAAATGCGCTAGTATTTGACCGGAAGACGCCTTCTCCTGACGATATTTACATGTATTTGAACTACGGAGACGAGGGGTACGTAGACAGCAATATTTCTCTTGAATCAGTAGACAGGGCCTACAATATGCTGCAGGCAGGAGATACTACAGGTGTTTTCCAGATGTTTTCTTCAGGTATGAGAAAACTTCTGCGTGCTTTAAGCCCTCAAAATATCGAGGACCTTTCTGTTCTGATCGCCCTGTATCGCCCTGGTCCTTTATCCTCCAACATCACAAATACGTTTGTGAACAACAGAAAATACGGGCGAAGTGCAGGAAGCGGTCAAGCTCTGTTCCCTCAGTCTATGAATGCGGTGATAGAAGGCATTACCTCTGATTCTGATGGCCTTCCGATATATCAGGAGCATGTCATGAGAATTGCTCAGGAAGTAGCAGGATACTCATTGGGTGAAGCAGACCTCCTACGCCGCGCTATGGGGAAGAAAAAGGCTGAACTCATGCAGTCTTTAATGGAAACTTTTGTAGAGAGATCGGTAAAACAGGGATATACAGAGGAAGATGCACGACAGACCTTTGAGGTTCTTCAGCATTTTGCAGGGTATGGGTTCAATAAGTCTCACAGTATGGCTTATGCCTTTCTGGCCTTCGCTACTGCTTGGTATAAAGCAAACAGGCCTGCGGTCTTTTGGGCTGCTTTTCTGGATTCTAAAAGGCAGCAGGTCAAAAGGGAAGAACTTGCGACATTTCTTAGGGAAGTAAGAGCGTGGCACACAGTACTGTATCCTATGGTTCTTCCTAATGAGAGTACGGAAGAGGCAATCAGCACTAGGGCTGTAAGGGATGCTGGCGGCATAGCTTTGTCCGCTTCAGAAGTATGGAAAAGTAATCAATGTTGGAAAGTCATATTGGGACTGAACTTCATCAAGGGTTTTGCAGGAGGCAAACTGGAAAACCTGAAGAATATTCCTTCTGATGTGAAGTCTTTGGAAGAGCTGGCTATGTTTATGGTTGTGGATCATCGAGGGAAGGCTATCCCTGAAAAACAAGCAGCGGCCGCTTTTATGGGAGGTTTTTTTGATTATTTATTTAAAGATGATTTTCAAAAACGTGGCGTTTCTCCTCTTGGCTTCAGAACCGCTCTTTTGATGTGCAACAGTACAGAATCTATGCCTAAGGATTTAGTGGCGGCCCTCTCCAAAATGATGGGAGTATTCAAAAAGAGTTCTATGTCTACTGAAGAGTGGGTGCGCAAGGAGCTGTTGAAGGTAGACAGGGACTTCTTTACTGCTGTGTTTGGTTTCACAGTGTCCAAATTGCGGAGCCGCATGCAGTTAAAGAGGAGTTGGGACGTAAGTCGCATTCAGGGTTTTATTGAAGATATTTTCAGCAAGGTTGTTGATTGTTTGTGTCAATATTCTCAAACACTATCTGAGCGAGCTTCTGACGATGCTGTGTTTAAAAGATATCTCCGGTCGCTTATTTATGAACAGGAACGTGAGGTATTGGGCGAAGGAGTAATACTCACAAGGGATATGTTGTTTAAAGAACAGGTGGATATTTGGGCAGAAGAATTTTATATGGCAAAGAAAAAAATATTAAATGGACAGAATTATGAGTTGTCTTTTTTAAGTACAGACGGACAACTCCGCATAGGAGGGTATGTCAATCAGGTTTTTCAAAACAAAGAAGGAGGTTTTTCTTTGGTTTTGGAAGGGCGCTTTGGAAGCAAATTTCCTGCGGTGTTTGTGCCCATAGGCAAAAAGGATTTTCAGAGGATTAAGAATCATATCGGAGATTTGGTAGTAGTTGAAGGTGGTTTTACAGGAGGAGGACATTGGCAGACTAGAGAAGTCAAGACTCTCACGTCTATTGCTGCGGAGATGGAGGTAGCTGTAGCACGCTAAAAAAGAGTATAAGAGAACAAAACTTATAGACTTGTAAATGAATGTAGAGATACCACAATGAGGATCAGGAGGTGTATTGATGAAAATCCGTCATCTAATATGTCTTGTTTTATTGCTTTCACTTCTGGTGGGAGGTAAAGCATATGCTAGTGACACTGATGATTACGGACCTATAGACCTATACGACACTTTGAAGACTGCTATCCTGAAATCTGATGAACAGTTAAAAGCACAGTTAAGAGAAGATGGCGACAGGACGTTTTGGCAAAAGGCAATTTTTGCCAATCAATGGCTGATAACTAGAGCTCTTACACGGGGGGTTGACAATGTAGATGAAGCCATCTCCCTTATTCAGGGAGATCCAACGCTCCTTAAAGACGTTCTTCTTTCATACCTCTATGCTGCTGTGTATTTAGAGGCCGACAGAAAAGAAGAGATAGACAAGGTTGCAGATATGACGCCAGAGGAGGTCAAAGCCAAACTGGAAGAGTACGGTCTCCTTGCAGAGAAAGCTGAAAGTTTTCAGGCTTTTGGGAGCTTTTTAGCAGAAGCAAAGCCATATCTGCTTGATAAGCCTATTTTTGACCGCATGGCGACCGCTTCTTTGTATCTTCTCTTTCTCTTTATGGTGATTAGGCTGGGGTTCGGCATGTACAAGATTGTTGTCGGCAATGATGCCCGGGGCAGCCACGAACTCTTTACAACAATCATCAAGACAGGGCTTATTTTCATAATTATTTTCCACTTGAAGAGTCTTATCTTCGGCGGGATTCACATGAGTGACGCTCTGCGGAACATGATTGTCAACAAGGATATTGATATAGGTGATCTGGTTACACAGATGCTGCATGCCAAAATGGCTTTGGCTAACATTGATCCTGATGTCAGTTTGTGGGGCGTTATCAGGAGCAATGCTTCTGCTTTCTTGACCAATATTTTAGGTGCAGTGGCCTTCTATATAGCTGCTGCAACGCTGTTTATATTGATGCTTTTAGGTGATGTTATGATGGCTATAACTGCAATTGTAGGCCCTTTAGTCTTTGTTCTTTCACTTCTTCCTTCCTGTGAAGGGTATATTGGGCGTTGGGTAAGGGGCTGTTTTACCTTCCTCTTATATGGTCCGCTGGCGGCAGTGTATGCATATATATTGATTGCTCTATTGGCAATAGGGCTTGATACTTCGCCACTCATATTCATCGTAATATGTGTCGCCTATGTAATGGGAGCGACCCGTGTTCCCAACATCGCAGAAAGCCTTTCTGGCGTTGTGCTTACCGGTATGGCTGTTGGACTTGCGATGGGACCTGCTTCTGTTGGAAAATCCGCTCTTACACAGGCTGCTGCGTTCGGAGGAGGAAAGGCTGCCTCAAAGATTGGTTCTATGTTGAATAAAAATTGAGGAAACGCATCATGGGAAATGAGGCGATGTGTATGAATCTCAAGATGGCGCAGAAAAGTGCGACAGGTATTTTGGCAGTTTTAGTGCTCATGTTAGCGGTTTTGGTGGGACAGGAGGCGTTTGCAGTAGATACCGAGAAGATTCTAAATATGTCTGAGGTGCTTGTCCTGCCTGATCCTCAGGCACTGGAAGAAATAAAAAACAATGTAGGCAATACGGCTACTGCATCAGACGCATTGGCATCAGGTTTTAGAAACAGTATGTATCAAAGCTCTTTAGATACGCCTATAACACGCTTTGTGTTGGGGAAAATCCGCTTCAATCTTACGGGGCTTGCGTCACTTTATGCGGAATTGGAGAAAAAGACAGATGAGGCAATATGGTCCAGTTACACCCTTGAGGACGATACGTTTAAGGGACTTATTTATGAAGATGAGACTGATACAGAGAAGGTCGCAGACGGGGCAATGTCTTCTATTGATTGGGCTTATATTGAAGACATTTTAAATGACGTACAAAAAATATTTTCCATGTTTGAGGTAAAAGTCCCTCTTCTGCTGCTCTGTGTCTTTTTTGTAGTACAGTTGGCGGTAATTATGTACCACTATGCTTTAGGAACTGAAGAAAGCATGAGGATATCTGTCCTCCATATACTTCCCCGGTTTATGCTGTTTTTTATTTTAGTCGCGACTTACCAGCAATGGGTAAGTGGAGCTATTACTATGGCAAACTACGTATCAAATTTTGTCTGTTCCCATGAGTCACAGAAGACAATTGTAAGTCTAATGTGGGAGTACGCTACAACAAATATTGAAGACGGCGGAATATGGTTAAATATAAGTGGGATTTTGCTATCCTTTTTCCAATGGCTTACATACGCCTGCATAATGATTATGTTGGTGGTAAGAGATGTTCTTTTGGCAATCACGGTACTGGTTGGAGGTCTCTGTATGGCTATGGGATTTGTTACTACCTATTCTGCAGGGGATCCTATGAGAGAATATCTTGCAGGGTGGTTTAAATCTTTCATACGACTGCTTTTGTGGGGAGTTTTTTCGTCAGCGGTCATATATTCCTTAGGTATACTCACTCTTCTGAGGGCTTCAGGTAGTGTGAATATCCTGTTTGCAGCCATCTTTGCTCTTTCGTCCCTTTACGTTGCCAAAGACCTGCCTAACCTTGCAGAGAAAATGTCTGGTCTGGCTTTGACTTCGCTCTTGGCGACTATAGCTCCTGCCATTACGAAAACAGCAGGACGAGCGATCCCTTCGGCAATGTCGCTGTCGTACTACGGTATAGGCAGAGCAGCAGCAGGGGCAGCGTCGGGAGCATCTAGACTGATACAGAGAGCACAGGATATGAAAAAACAGGCTCCTCCGATAGTTATAGCAGATACTGGAGCAGCAGGGGAAACAGGCCCATCTACAGGAGGAAGCCTTTCCCCGTCGGGGGCAACAGCAGGAAAAAATAAGAAAGGCCTCACAGATATACAGAAAGTATTTCACAACGCAATGGCGGGAATAGATCTGCACTCTCACACGTTTGACGAGAGGCATAATCAGGCTTTGAGTGACGAAGACCTGAACGAGCTAGAAGAAACACCGCCAAAGAAATAGACAAAAACATGGGAAGGGGTGTTTTTTATGCAGATAATTAGTGCTCCAACTACAACACATGAGGTTAGAAATATAATACAGGCATATCAAGCGGTTCTTCTGCCTGCTTTGCCTCCTCTACAGAGCTTGGCAAATTTCAGTAAACAGGGAATAAAACACATTGGAAGTCAAATACACAAAGACAGGATTTGCGTCCACCCAAGATATATTGAGCCTATTAGATTTGTTGGGCATACTGCATTTAAAGAAAAGAATGTGGTGGGATCCCATACAGGGAGAAGTCAAATTATCTCTCTGTATGTAAGCCCTCTGAAAGTCTACGCCTACTACAATAAAAACTTTTCCGATTTGCCATGGGAATCATTCGACCGGCTTATGAAAGCGTCAGAGACATCTATTCCTGTCTTAAAAACAAGCATGGAGACCTTACAGACAGACACAGACTCCTTTATCAAGAACATAATTCACATAGGTATCTCCCGCTTTGGGAGCATTTTTACGGAAGAACTAGCATACAGAGCATATTTATGTATGCACGCTTGTCCATCTGTTAAGATGAATTTTCTGCACGAGTCAGACAAAAAAGGCATTCAGGAGATTATCGACAGAAGCTCTACCGTACTTCTGCGTAAACCTAAATTCTTGTCGCTGATACATGAAATCTCTATGCCTACTCATGCAAGATATGAATATTATTATGAATTCGCGGACGTGTAGTGCAATTTTTAGTTTTTTAACCGAATTTCTTATATCTTTATAGTCACTGACATAAAACACAAGAAGAGGAGGAAGCGATGAGCGATGAGCGAAGTTTTCACCAACAAATTGCTCTTTGAGCATAAGAAAAACAGCAAACAGCGAAAGACACGCCTAGACAAAGCTGTTTCCAGTTTGCCTTTAAATACAGATATTTTTTACGTGAAGAACATTAAAGTGCTGCGAAATAAGCCGGCGGGGATCAATGCTTTTGCCATTTACGGCTACCACGACATGCAACAGGCTGCTTTTCGCAGGAGTCAAGGAGTAGACAATTTGTTTCATGTCCTTCATACCAATGTTCCTAGCGTAAGAGCGTCGGATATTGGAGAGCGGTGTGGAATAAAGCGTTTTTTGAAGTCTTTGGGCATCACTTATGAAATTCCTGATGAAAGGCAGCGTATCTTCAATATAGGGAACATGATAGAAGAGAAGATGATAGGTGGAGGAGAAATTCTACTGTATGTTGATAAAGACGGGAGCGTTTTATTGAACGGGGAGACTCCGTTCAATGAGTATGTTGAGCAGTATGAGATCTTGACAGATAAACCTGTATCAAGGGGCAGGTGGTATATGGCAAAAGTTAAGGGGAAGAAAGATGTTAGCTGGTTGGCGGAGGACGGTTGGGTATTTAGACATAATTATGGTGATAAAGAGGGTTTTATATATGTAATTTTTGATAATCAAGGAAGAGGAGGGGTGCTGACAGGACACTATGATTTTATATTGCTGAAGCCTAGCAACTGGGACAGGATAACAGCAGGACAAGACAGCTTTCCAGTTTACACGGGCGAAGAAAATTCATGGGTAATGTGCGATGTAAAGACCATGAACAGCAGGGTTTTTGCAAAGATATGCTCCTCCAGCATCGCAGTACAGAAACCGGAATATGACATACAAACTCTGTTGTATCAATCAGCACTCCCGAAAGGGATGAATGTCGAAAGCAGAGCAGTGTTTGCGTTTAACAAAGGGGTTCAAAGCGATGCTGTGGACCCAGAAGCTTTCTGTAATAAAGAATATGCCATCTTCCCTTTTACTGAGAGGTTTCAGCATATAGAAGAGGTAATAGAGAAGGCATATTCCACGCTGGCAAAACAAAGTCCTGTTGATTTGGATATGAGAGAGATGGACACTCAATTCTGCAACTGGTGTGATTACAAAGACGACTGTATGAATGTGCTTATACACATGACTCAGGCTGACACAGACGCAATAGAGGAGAGGTACGTCCGTCCCAAACAAGAAGGAGTGCTGCGGGAGCTCAAAAAGTGTGTGAGACTTATATCGGCGAGGACAGGGAAGGAATTGGATGTAGAACAGCTTACGCAACAACTTGTACAGCAAGCGCAGCAGAAAAACAATGTTTCTGCAGTCATAGAAAGGTAAGAAAAAGTCAGAAACAAAAACATGCGTAAAAAAACCGATGACTTATATCTTTTGTTATAGAAAACAACAGTATGGATATAAGGGGGAAGAAGACATGGAAAGAGGAGAAGCGCCAGAATTCTTGTTTCAGCTAGCGAACCTAATGCTTCCAGAAGAGAATATTGCTCCACACGAAGCCATGAGTGAAACAGAAGACGGGAATGTGTTGATTTACATTCCGTGCATCAACTGTAAAAAAGAAACATTAGTGGCTTCATTGGAAGAGAGGTATGGGGTAGCATATCTCACCATTGAGTATGAGAGGGACATAACACTTCCGCAAAACGTTGTTCTGTATGATTCGCCTTTTGTGGGGCTGTCAGACAATCGTAAAAAAGCGGAGATTAAGGTATGTTTAGATGAATTTGTTGACTTTGAGTCCACATGTGAGGCAAGATACCAAAGCGGTATGGTTATTGTAAAACTCATCAAGAAGGCGCCTAAAAAAAAGAACATTGAGCTACAGTAGGAGACAACCAGAAAAAAATACGAGATTTAAAGTCCAGCGTAATGCTGGGCTTTATTTTTATGCGACAAATATCTTAAGACTTATATATTTATTAGTAGCCCTCTATATTATTTTTTTCAACGGGTAAATTATTGTACAATAAAGGAGGTTGTATAAGAAATGGGCGCTAATAAAAAAAATAAGGAGCATTTGGTGGAAATGGGAACTTCGGCGTTTTATACAAGCATAAAGACACGAACGAATAGTGCAGTAGACGCTTACGCAGAATATTTAAGAAATAATATGCTTCAGAATTTACGGGAGAAGCTGCAGGAAAACCTTGTAGAGACGCCTCTTTTGGAAAGTTTGGAGCGATTTGAACAGTACTACGAAAAGACTGTTGGAGAAAAAGCCTCAACAAAAACAAAAATGGGGCTGCTCTCTAGATTGGTAGCCCGTATGTTTGGAGAAAAGGAGGTAATAGATACACCTGATCCTAATGAGTTTGTCAAGCGGCTTACGCCTCAAGATTATGGGATCAATATTAAAAGAGATTTCGTTGGAGAAGTGGAGCAGAGCACAGCTAGAAATATTATCCAAGAGGCAAAAGACAAGTTAAAAATAAAAGAAATAGAAAGCGCGATAGGGCGAAATATTCTTGCCCGCATCAACCAAGATCCAGACTTTGAGGTCCTCAAACACTACAATATGGTTCCTACAAAGCATATCGCACGAGTGACACGAGAGAAGATAAAACTGAAACTGCTGGAGATACCTAAAGCACACAGCCCTAACCTGAAAAGGGAATTGGCAAACGACATAGTTATGGATGTCTTTAAGGCTATGGTGATTCAGCGTATATCGGAAGCAAAGAGCCAGCAAGAGCTTGAAGCTATCAAAGCTGCTTTCACGCAATTTTTAAGGGAATACCACTATGAAAAACTCAAAGAAAAAGACTTGCATGCAATCAACAGCTTTATCGAAACAGAGGAAACTAGAAAGTACAAAAGATTATTTGAATCCTCTCCGGAAGCAAAAAAAATCAAAAAAGAATATGAACAGATATTGGCCCTTATATGCCTCAGAAATGAAGAACTGTTGAAGAAAGAATACCGAGGACTGAAAAAACTGAGGTTTTTACTTACTTCGGTCTGCAAAAAACTGGGACTGGGACATAATGATGTTGTTAAAGAAATGCAGAAGCTGAAAAAAGAGATTCAAAAACAGCACATTAAGACCATTCCTTTATACAAAGAGGTACAGAAAAGCCGTACTGTTCCAATATACGACTTTTCTTCCATTAAAGAGACGCCAAAAGTCCAACAGCCTCAGGTCACTACAGCAAGACCGAAGGTTCAGAAAAATGTGGTGCCTCTTTTTAACAGTCCTCGCATATACGATTCTCCGTCTTCAAGCGAAAGAGAAGTATTTTACGACGGCAGATAAATTACATGCACTTGACAACAGTACGCAGCAACACTATATAATATATAGGACGACGAGCAGAAGAGCTTTGGGAGGGAGAGTTTTCAGTCAGATGGCTGAAGGCTCTCCCTCCCGCTATTTTTATAAGAAGCATAGACATTTCATATACTTAATTTATAAATAACATAAAATAAACCATAATGTAACATAAGCTACATTATAGGACACATTTATAAACCAAAAATATAAATAGGAAATGGGGATGAAGAAAAAAAGTTAAAATAGTGACGGTGCTTCCTGTTTTATATTAGTCTGGTCTACAAACTCCTCGTATAGATCATTTTGGAGGATGTATCTGACTGTGCATGCGTACCATTTTTTCCCCTTGCCCTTAACAGGAACTCTCATCACATTCAACCAGCTTGCTATATCACGGAGAGACCAGCCAGCTTGGCGTTTTTCGAAAATAAATTTTACCCATTCTATTTCTTTAGGATCGGGGACTAAAGCATCTCCCTCTCTCTTAAAGCCAAAAGGCACTCTGCTGTAAATTTGATATGACTTCTTCTTATACTTCATAGACATGGCTATGCGTTCGGCTATAAGATTTCTTTCCAGCTCAGCTACTCCTGCCATAGTAGACATAAAAAACCGCCCCATAGCCGTATTGGTGTTTATCGCCTGTCCTCCCATGTCCACTAGATGTAGAGAGACGCCTAACTTATCCCATTCTTTAGTAATACTCAAAGCGTCAATGATGTCTCTAAACAGCCTGTCTAGCCTGTAAGCAACAACATGTTTGACTGCTCCCTGTAGGATCAGATTGTGTATAGCCACACCAGCAGGACGAAGGTATAGAGGTTTTCCTCCAGAAACACCTTCTTCCCTGACCACTTCAACCACATGAAGCTCATGCATTCGGCAGTACGACAGTACTCGCTCTTCCTGAGCACTCAAAGAAACTCCTTCTTTCACCTGTTCATCAGTACTGACTCTCACATAACATACCGCACAACACGCAGGATCTTTCTTCTGCTGCCTCATATCAACCACCTACACCATTTCTTTTATTGTTACTTCCCTCTCTTCTCTACCTGCCCTACTCTTGTAAAAAGCGTATTGTATAAACCCTTGTATAAAAGCATGTAGTTTTATACAGTGAAATATTGTTGAACAATCTCTATAAATCCGCTTCCTGACTGGGTTTATAGCACCTACGCATTCAGGCACACCTATATATTAACACCATATCTAAAAAACATGAAATAAACGGGTTAAAAGGGTGTAAAAACGTTGACTTTTATTGACCTTTTTATGATTTACTGCCTCCCTAAGTTATATGGCAAGAGTAAGGCCATAAGGGGATAGAATAGCCTCAACAGACAACTCCTGAACACTTGCCTGATATGCTTCCATCAGCTTCTCTTTAATTTTGCTCCTGCCCCGCAGAGCACCCTTATATATAAAGGTAATAGGATCAAATTCCCAACGGGATACTCCTTGAGACTTCTCTAAAAAGAGGGAGAAAACATTGCGGTCTCCTGAGGGAATGGCATAAATTTTTGAGGCGTGCCTAGAAACTATCACCATAGGATTATTTAAACGACTTCGCAGTACACCGCAGAAAAAACTGTCTTCCAAAAGACTGCAGTCAGACATAGTTCTGATAGTCAACGCATTGTTGTTCGCCCTTACGATTTTTTTGACGGACTGTTCAACAACTGCTTTCTGCTCCTCTACTGCTTCTCTAAAAAAGGCGTTTATATTTCTAGGATCTTCAATTACGCCAGAGATACCAAGCAGACTGAAATACGCCCCTATATTCATTGATGTGTCGCTTATACTGCCCCTCAAGAATTCAAGTCCTGCTTGAGCAATAGAAGACAATGCAGGGTCTGTTATTTCTTGTACTGCCAGCTCTAAAAACTTCTGAGCGTATACATGCTCTACTCCATCTACACTATTCAGATCTGTTCCAACACCAATACACCTATACCCTTTCTTAACAAAACTGCTGATACAAACATCAGGACACCTGCCGTCAATTACTATAGGAGCAACACCAGATTGAACATGCCGCACATACAACAGCAGACCTGCAGACAAATCCCACACAGAGGGCATAACAAATATGACAACTGGCGATTCTTCTCTGTTGTACTGCATCATCGGTGCCTTCCTCCTAACGCCCATCAAACATTCCAATGTCATAATCCTGGTCATAATCCTGATTACAAAGACTTATTGACTTTTCCTCTGTTTTCTTATTTTGACTGGCCTTTGACAATATTTTGGACACAGACTTGGCTAAAAACTTATCTAACCTCTTCTTCGAAGCCAGTGTTGCCGGCTGTACTTTGTTGTGCTGTATTTGAACCAACGCCACCTCGTCAGGGCTTGCGTATTTCTTAACCCTGTCTGCGTCAAACCTAACGTCAACAAGACAAACAAAAGGAGCAAACTTTTTAAACATATTGATCATGTTAGGAGTAAAGCTCTCATAATCTCCTATTAGTACATGCAGCGCTTTTGAATTTGTCTCTTCTTCCGCAAGAAACTCACAAAAGGCCTCATAAAAAGCGGCTTGGGTGCTGCACATACGGGTGCGAATGTTAAGATTAGGGAACATGTCTCGTATATACATTTTTATTGGCTCTATCAATTCTGCATTGGTATTCGACATTACGATAATTGCCTTATCCATTTTTGTTACAGTCTTTTTGCCTGCCATACAAACTCCTCCTTCAAAAATATTATAGGGACACTCTCGCCCCATATACCTCTAAATAAAAGATAGATGTTAAAGCAGAAGATCACCAGAATTTCAAAAAAGGAATGTTCGCTTGTATAAAAAATAAAAAAGAGGCCGATTATTCAGCCTCTTGGCTAGTCAACTTTAAAAAAAGTAAAAACCACCAAAAACTTATAAATTTATTTATGTATGAGGGTTGCATAACAAATGTGAAAAACAAAAAGGAGGAATGGCATAAAAATGGATAAAGAGAGCAAATTACTAGAACGACTTCAACAATATGAGATGTTTGTAGAGAAACTGTCGGGAACCTTGGACTTTTGACGAAGACGAAGAAGAGATAGATTATTCATTTGATATGGAACGATAAACAGCAAAAATAATATGGCTAGTAGATGGGAGGGAATATGATGTATCAGT
>NZ_DAITZW010000034.1:0-20119 GCF_036847465.1 Thermovirga lienii
ATCTTTGCCAACTTAGGCAGGTATTCCTGCCACTAAGTTGAGTTTAACAGATAAGAGGAGGGACTAAGATGCAGAAATACGTATGCAGCGTGTGTGGGTACGTGTACGATCCTGAGGCTGGAGACCCAGACAACGGGGTGAACCCAGGGACCCCCTTCGAAGAAGTGCCCGAGGAGTGGGTATGCCCTGTTTGCGGCGTCGGAAAGGACATGTTCGAGGCAGAATAGGTTCAAATTTTAGCACGAATAAATGTGAGGAGCTCCTTTAGGAGCTCCTTTTTATTTTATCTTGTAACATTTTTGTGATATTATTCTCAACAGCGATTTTATGTATGAAAGGAGGGTCCCTTATGGTGTTAATGCACATGTGAGGAAGGCATTTGAATGCGGGTTCCGCGTTCTTCCATCGCCGGAGAAGGCCGTTTTTTGCCTTGCCTCATGGACATGCATGGCACCAGGGGCAAGACCTCGTTAAGGTTTGAGGTTTTTGGCTTCCTTTTGGCTTCTCTGGGATGGAAGAAAGTTTGTACATTCCAAGAGACAAAAGGAGGCGAAAGACATGTTTTCTTATGTTAATCGATGGTTGGTCGGTCGTTTTGGTCCAGCCCTTACGGGACTTTTTGTAGGTGTTTTTGCTCCAATTCTTACCTTTCTTGGAAACCCCGGCAACATGGGTATCTGTGTGGCCTGCTTCACCAGGGACGTCGCTGGGGCCTTGGGGCTTCACCGAGCAGCGGTGGTGCAATATTTGAGGCCTGAGCTTTCAGGGTTCATCTTGGGGTCTTTCCTTGCGTCATTAGTCTACAAGGAGTACAGGCCTCGGTCCGGTTCTTCCCCCCTCATTAGGTTTTTCCTAGGCTTTTTTGCCATGATAGGGGCTTTGGTTTTCTTGGGTTGCCCTTGGAGGACTTATTTGAGGCTAAGCGCTGGAGACCTGAACGCCCTGTTTGGATTGGGAGGACTCGTGGTAGGGATATTGATAGGCATCTATTTCCTGTGGAATGGGTTTACCCTCGGAAAGAGCCTACCTAACAAAGCCAGTTCTGGGTTAGTAATGCCCATAGTAGCAGTAGTTCTCTTGGTTTGGGACATTACCAAGCCTCTGTTTGGTCCTGGAGGCACAGGCCCCATATTCTTCTCCGTGAAGGGGCCAGGTGCGCAGGCTGCACCAATCCTCATATCTCTTGCGGTGGGTTTGGCTGTGGGATGGCTTGCTCAGAGGAGCCGTTTCTGCACTGTAGGAGCCATAAGGGATTTTGTGATGCTGAAGGACGGTCATCTACTGAAGGGAGTTTTGGCCTTTATAGTGGCGGCTTTCGTGACCAACCTGCTCTTGGGGCAGTTCCACCTGGGTTTTGAAGGCCAGCCGGTGGCTCATACCAACAGCCTGTGGAACTTCATGGGGATGGCCCTTTCAGGTCTAGCCTTTACGCTGGCTGGAGGGTGCCCTGGACGGCAGTTCATAATGAGCGGCGAAGGTGACGGTGACGCAGCGATTTTTATCTTGGGAATGCTCGTGGGAGCCGGTTTTGCCCACAACTTCAGCCTGGCTAGTTCCCCCGCAGGACCTGGAGCCTTTGGTCCTATAGCCACCATAGTGGGAATGGTTTTCTGCTTGATTGTAGGGTTTACCATGAGGGAAAAGGTTTAGGAGGGGTGTAAAATGAGCGAAGCAAAGATCGTAGATGCAAGGGGGTTGTCGTGTCCTCAGCCGGTCATCTTGACAAAAAAGGCGTTGGACGAAGGGCATAATGATCTGGAGGTGCTGGTGGATACCGTAACTTCCAGGTTGAACGTAGAGCGGTTTGCAAAGAGCAAGGGGTACAGTGTAAATGTCGAAGAGTACGAAGATGGAGGGTTCAAACTACACCTAAGCAAGGCTTAGTACGGGAGAAGGTGTTTTTTAAAATGAGGCTTTCAGAGATGGCAAGAACCAGCGGCTGAGCCGCCAAGATAGGTCCGGCGGACCTGGAGGAAGTTTTAAAGGGTTTGGTCAAGCCCGAAGGGAAGACCTTTTTGGTTGCAGGATGGGAACACGGTGAGGATGCTGCCGTATGGGAGATAGATGAACGGCGTTTGGGCATCTTGACGGTGGATTTTATAACCCCTGTGGTGGATGATCCTTTTGCCTTTGGTCAGATAGCGGCAGCCAATTCCTTGAGCGACGTGTTTGCCATGGGGGGCAGGCCGTTGGTGGCCCTCAACGTGGTAGGTTTTCCGGTGAACTGCCAGCCCCTCGACGTACTTAAGGAGATACTTCGAGGTGGTCAGGAGAGAGTTATGGCGGCAGGAGCCCTCTTGGCAGGAGGGCACAGCGTGGACGATGAGGAGCCCAAGTATGGACTGGTGGTATATGGCGAGGTAGAAAGGGACCGTATTTGGAAGGTTACCGGCGCTAGGGAAGGAGATGTTTTGATCCTCACCAAGCCCTTGGGAACGGGCATGATCATAACGGCCCTCCAGGCTGAAATGGCCCAAGAGAAGGAGATAAAAGAGGCTGTAGAAAGCATGGGGACCCTGAACGACTTGCCCCTAAAGCTCTCCGATGACCTATTGACGCAGGTGCACGCCTGCACCGATGTGACGGGTTTTGGCTTGGCAGGACACCTTTTGGACATGTTAAGCGAAAGTTCGCTGGATGTTCTTTTGGAACCAGAAAAAATACCAATCCTTGAAGGAGCGCTGGAGAAGGCAAATATGGGCCTGGTTCCTGCCGGGACGTACCGCAACAGGGAGCTTTATGAACCAAGGGTGGAAGGGCTGGAAGGCCTTAGTTTGCCCTTGGCCGACGTTCTTTTCGATGCTCAGACCTCAGGGGGACTGCTTTTGGCGGTCCCGGAGCACGTTGCCGAAGGGTTCTGCCGTGAGTGCCAAAAGGCAGGCTTCGTAAAGGCGTCTCCTATCGGAAGGTTTGTGAAGGGACAAGGTAAAATGGTATTGGAAACATAATAACTAGGAAGGATAAAATTGAGCTTCGCCCGAAGGCTGGAAAAGATTGGACTTTTCCAGCCTTCGCTTTGCTTTGTACTCTTAAATTGGGAGAAGGCGATTAGAAGGGGGCAGAATATTGTGGCAAGATTGCTCTTGTCATGATAAAATTATAAAGCATTAGCAAGATTATATACAAGATGACAGAATGGAGAGGTTTAGCTAGTATGTTGAGAACCTAATATTTGATATTGGAGGTAATAACTATGAATATACCTCCCAAAGACGAAGAAAGTTTTAATTCAAGTTCCTGGAAACACTCATCGGGCAGTGAAAGGTCCAAGTTGATGCTTGAAATGGAGGAGTTTATCTTCCCCATTGGGGACCCTCCTTTCAATGCCCCTGGTGCCCCGAGATCCTTAGTGGACATGCTTGAGACCATGGTAAAAATGGGAGCCAGTGACCTTCATCTGAAAGCAGGATATCCCGCCTTCATCCGTCTTTTGGACACAGAGATCTATCCTTTTGAGTTCATGGATCCTCTTGATGATGATGAGATCTTTGGCTTTGTGGAAAAGCTAGTCTCCCCAGAGCGCTACAGGAAGTTCAGGGAGAGCGGCGAGGCAGATTTCGCAGCCTCTTTAGTGGGGGGAGAAAGGTTCAGGATAAACGCCTATATAGCCATGGGAAGGCCTTCCATGGCTATCAGGCACATCAAGTCCAAGATCCCTTCCATGCAGGAGTTGGGCCTACCTTGGGTTATATCCAGGTTCGCCCAGAAGACAAGGGGCTTGGTGCTCATAACCGGACCTACAGGCTCTGGGAAGTCCACGACGTTGGCATCCATAATAGAGGATATAAACGTTAGGAGAAGGTGTCACATAGTCACTCTGGAGGATCCCATAGAATATGTGTTCACTCCTCAAAAGGCCGTAATCGACCAGCGAGAGATAGGAAGGGACTCGGCCAGCTTCCACGAGGCTCTGAGGAGGGTGTTCAGACAGGACCCAGACGTCATAATGGTTGGGGAGATGCGGGACATTGAGACCATTTCCTCTGCCATAACAGCTGCGGAGACAGGTCACTTGGTATTGGCCACGTTGCATACTCAGGACGCTCCAGGCACCATAGACCGAATAATAGACATATTCCCTCCTCACCAGCAGAACCAGATAAGGACCCAGCTGGCCAATATCTTGGTGGGAATCTGCAGCCAACAGCTTTTGAACACCACGGACAAAAAAAGGATCTTGGCGACGGAAGTCCTCGTGGCAAACTACGCTGTACGAAACCTCGTCAAGGAAGGGAAACCTCAGCAGATAAGGAACATAATGGCTACCTGTACCAACGAGGGCATGATGCTTATGGAGCACTCCCTGGCTTCCTTGTGCAAGAAGGGCAAGATAACAAGGGAGACGGCCTTCCTGCACGCTTTCGACGTGAAGGACCTGGAGCGGTTCTTGGACGAAAGATGATGGCTATTCGAAAGGCTTTGCGTCCTTGCAGCTGACGGAGGACCCTTTTCTTCTTTTGAGTATCTTCTTGTCAAAATATCGCAGGCCTCTGTTTATAAGCAGAACTATCACGACACTTCCTGCAGCGAGGATGTAGAGATCCAGCGCCACGCAGATGCCTAAGGCGGCCGTAAAGAGAATGGAGGCTGCAGAGGTAAGATATATTACCGTCTTTCTCTCCTGATGTTGGATTATGGTGCCTGCGCCGATGAAGCTTATGCCTAAAACTATGGCCTGTATGACCCTTATGGGGTCTCCTCTCACGAAGTCGTTTTGTCCTATGGACATGCAGTAATTTAAGATTATTACCTTGCCCAACAGGACAAAGAGGGTGGATGCTCCCGCTATGAGCATGTGGGTCCGCATGCCGGCAGGCTTGCCTATGTTCTCTCTTTCTACCCCTATAATGCCTCCAAGCAGGACAGCTATTATTACCTTGGAGAGCGCAACAAGCTGAAGGCTTGCGTCCATTTCTGTTGCCTCCTCTTTATTGTCCCCTCAAACGTTTCATCCGTCTTTTTTCCTCGTACATTCTTTGGTCTGCAAGCTGGAGCAGGGCTGTTAAGTTCTTTCCGTCGTCAGGATAGAAGGCCAGGCCAAAGTCTGCCTCGATGGGGTATCCATCTGGGAGTTCTTCGATGCGTATTTCCGATAGGGCCGACCTAAGCCTTGATATGGCGGTCAGTACCTCCTCATGGGGCACGCAGGGGAAGAGGATGACGAATTCGTCTCCTCCAAATCGGGCGCAGAAGTCGCTTTCTCTCAGAGTATTTTTTAAGGTCTTGCCTATTTCTCGGAGGACCTTGTCGCCTACGAAATGTCCCAAGTTGTCGTTTATGGCTTTGAATCCTGCAAGGTCCATCATTGCTAAAGCCATCCGTCCACCGTAGCGCAGAAGTCTGTTTTGTTCTTCCTTCAGTCGGGAAAATAACAAGAACCTGTTGGGCAGGTTTGTGAGCTGGTCTATGGTCGCCTGCCTCTTTATAACCTCCCTGGTCTCGATTTCTTTCCAAAGGACTCCCAACTGGTCGGCCAAAAGCTGAAATATTTTTTCATCTTCCACACCAAATGGGGAGGTCCCTTCAACACATATGACCCCCAAAAGCCTATCGGAAAAAAGGATTGGGACGTCTAATTCCGCTTTTATTCCTTCCGTGAGGGGGAAATAATCATCGTTTCCGATCACCGAAGGAGTGTTTATTACTCGCTTTTCTCTAGCAGCCTTATAGGTTAAGCCTTTGCCCGATTCTTTCAGTTTTTCCGATAATTCTCTAAAAAGATCCCTGTCCAAGTAGGTTGCAGCTACTATTGAGAGGGAAATGTCGTTGGCGGTAGAATCTTGAGCCAGGATGCTAATATTAGAATAATTCAGTTTTTTCTTCAACAGGGATAATGATCTGTCAAAAAGTCTCTGGAGAGAATCTTCACCAGATATCTCTCTTACTATTTTGTTAAGCAGCTCTAGGCGGTCACTGTACTTTTGAAGTTTAAATTCCTTTTCTTTTATTTCGTTTATGTTCACCAAGGTCTCCAATGCTCCTATTACATTTCCTTTTTTATCTCTGATAGGACAAGCGGCGAACTTTATCCATGTTCCCCCATTAATTTTAGGTAAGAAGATTTCTCCTTCCCAGCTTTCATGGTTTAAAAACCCTGGATGGCATGCTTCACCGTAGAAAGATCGAATCTTTTCCGTGTCAGCTCCGTCCAATATCAGGTCGGCCAATAAGGGGCGAGGAGGATCGTAAAAGTCAAGGCTTTCCCAGGTTTTACCGAGGATATTTTCCCGTAAGATGCCTGTTAGAGTCTCACAGGAGCTGTTCCATGCGATGATTTGATGGTCTTTGTTCAGCACGAATATGGGGATAGGAATCTTGTCCAGAAATTCCTCTAACGTTACTTCCCCTATGTTCCCTAAGTCCTCTAGGGTCCCCATATTCATCACACCTTTTATTCAATTTTGTTGCTTTCGGTTTCAGATAGCCTCTGCAAAAGCTCGGTCAAGACTTCTTCAAGTTCCTTGAGCCTGCTTCCGTAGGCGGCCCAGTCTCCCTTTTGTGCTGCTTCCTTGGCGGCCTCGAAGGCTATTTTTGCTTCTTGGGCCAAAACTTCTGGTGATTTGCCCTCTAAAAGGCTTCCATCAGGTTCCCTCTTTTGGGTAACAATAGAAGGTTTAGCCTTTTGGATGCCCTTATCAGGGGCTGGCCCCAGGAGGTTGGTCAGGGCTTCCTCCAGGCGTTCTCCCCATGCAACCCTTCCACCTGAGGAAACGATGACTCGCTTAAGTTCCGGAAGGTCGCTGTTTTCTGCCCTCAGGTACAAGGGCTGTACGTAAAGCAGGGAGTCCCCAGTGGGTATGACCAGGAGGTTGCCTCGAATTACGTCTGAACCCCTCTGACTCCACAGGGAAAGCTGTGCGGATATCTCCGGATCTTGGTCTATCAGGGCCTCAACCTGCGTCGGGCCGTAAATGAGCTTCTGCTTGGGGAACTGATACACCAATAGCTCTCCGTAATTGTCTCCATCGGATCTTCCTGCTATCCAGGCTATCATGTTGTCTCTGCCCACGGGTGTGAAGGGGGCGATGAGCATGAATTCAGCCCTTTCTTCTCCTGCAAGCTTCATTATCACGTAATACGCATTCAGGCTTCCTGCCTTGCCGCTTTTGGGAAGCTCCCACACGTCCTCCTTGTTGTAGAAGGTGTTGGTGTCCTTCATGTGGTAAGTCCTGAATATCTCGCTCTGTATGAGGAACAGCCCCTTGGGATATCTTATGTGCTTCCTAAAGGAGGCTGGGGCCTCGTCCATGGGCTTGAAAAGGGTAGGGAAGATCTTGGCCCAGCTTTTTACCAAGGGGTCTTCTGTGTCAGCTATGTAGAAGTTCATCTCCCCGTTGTAGGCATCAACCGTTACCTTCACGCTATTTCGTATGTAGTTTATTCGCCCCGCGGGAGTGCTCACAGGCTCCGAGTAGGGGTACAGGTTAGTCGCCGTGTAGGCATCCTGGACCCAAACCAGTTTACCGTCCATGATCGTAAGGTACGGGTCGTTGTCGTAGAGCAAGAAGGGGGCCACCTTCCTGACCCGTTCCCCTATGCTCCGGTAGAACATTATCCGGCTTTCGGGCAGTATGGCGTCGGTGAACAAAATCTGAGAGTCCCTAAACCTGACGGCGAAGGCAAGGCGCCTCCATATGGAGCCTATGGCGACCCCTCCTGTTCCTTCGTAGGTGGTCCTCACGTTGGCGCCTCCCATGGGGTAATCGAACTCTTTTATTTTGGTCTTGACCAGCACGTACGGCTGAACCTTTTCACCGTAGTATATTTGGGGCCGTTCTATCTCCAATGGGACGGAGATTCGTGGAGGCAGGTCCTTTATGAAGAAGACCGGTTTGCCCTCAGGGTCTATCTCGGTCACCGGGTTCATTACTACACCGTAGCCGTGGGTGAACTCCAGGTGCATGTTTACCCAGGTTGGGTTTTGCAATTGCTGTAGGTCCAGTTCCCTCGCAGAGAGCATGACCTGTCTGTATGAACCCCCTAGGTTGTACCTGTCTATGTCTATGTCGTTGAAATCGTAGTAAGATCTTATCTCCTGAAGCTGTTTGTAGGTCCTCAAAAGAGGCCTGTAATCCCAAAGTCGTATATTGTTTATGGTCTCCTTTTCTTTCTGGATTTGCTCCCAGGTTACGCTGTTGGCCGGCAGGAAATCCACCGTCTTCAGTGAATCAAGGCCGTAAGCCTTCAGTGTGCTTTCTATGTTGTATTGTATGTATGGTGCTTCCTTTTGGTACTCGTTGGGCTCTACTACGTACTTTTGGACTATGCCAGGGTAGACGCCTCTTATCACTATATTCGATGCCACCAAAAGCACTAGTGCCACGGCGGCGAGCTTCCAAGTCCTCCTCATGATGTTTACCAAAAGGAGGATGGCCACGATCATCGATAGGGCGAACATGACGTTGATGCCCAAAAGCCTTGCGTGGATGTCAGTGTATCCTGCTCCGAATACTACTCCTTGGGGAGAGAAGAGAAGATTGAACCTCTCAAGCCAAAAACCGGCCCCCCAGGAGGCCACACACAAAGCACCCAGAACGGAAAGATGTCTTCTTGCTTTTTGAGGGAGGGAAAAGTGGCTTTGTTCCCTCATCTGGGGAATCCATGCCAAAACGAAGATCAAGGTTGAACCCAAAAGGGCCGTTATGAGTATTCCCACGAGCCAGTCCTGAAGCAGCGAGTAAAAGGGAAGGTCGAAAACGTAAAAGGCTATGTTCTTTCCGAATATAGGGTCGGAAGACGAGAACAAAGCCTTGTTCAGGAAGCGTAAGACCACGTCCCATTGAGATTTTACGCCCAGGCCGTTCATTATGGAGATCAAAAAGGCCACTATGACTACGATCACTCCAGACCTCTTGGTGGGAATTGGGGTTACGCCCTCTATATCCAAGGAGGCGGCGCCCTTTCGGGCCAAAAGCCATGAGGTCGTCAGTATGATAAAGGCCCCTATGGACGCTGCTAAGAACAAGCCCCATTGGGGAAGTACCTGCTTCCAGAACACCGCCGAAAAACCCCTTGCATCGAACCACAGCCAATCGGTGTAGAACTTGGCGAAAGCCGGGAAAAAGACGGTGGAAAACACTAAAAGGGCCAGAAGCACTAAAAGCCCCTTCTTGAATTTCAAAGCGGGAAGGTTCAAAGGCTTACCTTCGCCCCCTCCGTGGAAAATATCTCTCATGGACATGGCCTATCCCCTCGATTTCTTTGTTTTGTTTGTCTTTGAATGTCCCATGTTAGCATATATGCTACATTGGTTAATGGGCAATACGCATCAGTACGTATGACTATTTTAACTGGTTAATGGGTAATATGCAAAAAGAATGGATGTGCTCTAGGAGGTATTTTTGCTCCTTACCTTCCAGGTGTACAAGGCAATGGTGATAGCAGATAAAACTAGGGTTATAACGGTAGTTTTATGAAGCAGCTTTTCCACCAAGTCGCTATTGTTGCCTACCCAGTATCCTATGAAGGCCAACACCACCACCCATATACCTGAACCGAGGGCCGTGAAGGTCAAAAACAATCCCATGGGCATGCGGGCCAGTCCTGCGGGGAGGGAGATCAACTGCCTTATTCCGGGCAAGAGCCTTCCTATGAAGGTGCTTATATGCCCATGCCGGGCGAAGAATACCTCGGATTTTTTAAGGGTCTTTTCGCTCACCAGGAAATATTTGCCCCACCGTTCAAAGAAGGGCCTTCCTATCCTCACTGCGATCCAGTAATTGAAGATAGCACCCAGCAAGCTGCCGACTATACCGGCAAGGATGACCATCCAAAGGTTCATCTCCCCCTGGGATGCAAGATATCCTGCAGGAGGTACCACTACCTCGCTGGGGAAAGGAAAGAAGGAGGACTCCAAGAACATGAGAGCCACTATGCCCGGGTATCCCATGTGTCCTATGGTGTCAACCAGGAAATTGACCAGGTGTCCCAACATGAACTCTATCACCTTTCGTAGCCGTTTTTGCGGCCTTTAACTGATTCTATTTCCACCTTTACTACACAAACGGCCTCCAAGGCCTTTTCGGGGAAGGGCAAGGCCCTTCCGGCGTATTGTTTCACTATTATATCGAGGCCTTTCTTTTTTTCCTCTGGATCCTCCAGTATGGTCGCCCTGCCGTAGCCTATGACGCTTCTGTAGTGTACGGTCCATTCACAAGGGTCTTCATCTGAGATTATCTTGACGTCGCAGTCTATCTCGAAACACACGTGAGGGTCATCCTTTATGCAGTCTATCTTTTTGCCCCCGCCGAAGCCATGAAAATATATGGCACCATCCTCGTAACCGTAACACAGGGGCACCACATATGGGAAGGGGCTGCCGTTGAAGGCCACCCTGCATATCTTCTCCCTTTTTAGGATCTTTTCTATTTCCTTGGGGTCCGTTATCTCCTTGTCCTTTCTCCTCATTGCTCTATCCATCTTGAACCCTCCCAAGACTGTTATTTTATATCAGGCGCCAGAGCTTTGAGTTTTTCTTCTATCTTTAGAGCCCTTGGAGTTGCTGCAATACCTCCCAGACTGGTCTCCCTGAGGGTTTCAGGAAGGGCCTTTCCTACCTTGTACATGGCGTCTATTACTTCGTCAGGCGGTATGGAGGACTCTATACCTGCTGATGCCATGTCGGAGCATACGGCTGCCAGGGCGGTCAAGGTGCCATTTCGCTTTATGCATGGGACCTCCACGAGCCCTGCTACTGGGTCGCAGACCAGGCCCAATATGGACTTGATGACCAGGGCTGCGCTTTGGGCCACCGCTTCGGCGGAGGCCTTCCTCATGTGGGTCAAGGCTCCGGCGGCCATGGCCGCTGCAGCTCCGCACTCAGCCTGACACCCTCCCTCAGCACCAGAGAGGGTTGCCCTTGATGCTATTATGGCTCCTATTCCTCCTGCCGTTATTAACCCTTCGAGAAGGGTTTGTTGAGAGAACGAAAAGATCTCCTCTGCTGCAAACAGCACCCCCGGCAGGATGCCGCAACTTCCCGCGGTGGGAGCCGCAACTATCCTTCCCATGGATGCGTTGTGCGTTGCCACCGCCAAGGCTATCTGACAGGCTCTTGTGACGAATTTCCCCGAAAGCGGCTGATTTGCCCCCTCGTAAAAGTTCATCTTATCGGAGATGTCCGAAACTATCTTGCCTGAAGGTTTCTTTTCAAGCGCTTCCTCCACGGACCTCCTCATCTCCTGTAACCTTAGGGCCATGTTCTCCTTGATTACAGGAATTTTGTCTCCGTACTCCAGGCTCTGCCTCTCCACGAAGGCATCAGGAAAGGATATGGCCTTTGTCCTGGATATGGAAAGGATCTCCTCGAAAGAAAGCATGGCCTTCACTCTCCAAGCTTCAAGGGTAACACCCTGAATATTTCGCTGTGGCAGCGAGAGATTGCGTCCATTATCTCCGTTTGGGGGTTTTCGTCAAGTTCCACTACCATTGCTGCGCCTTTGCCTCTGCCCTGCCTGTGGAGCGTCAAGGTCGCTATGTTCAAGCCCTTTGAGGCCAAAAGGCCAGTTATAGATGCTACAACTCCCGGAGTGTCCCTGTGGAAGGTGATCAAAGCAGGCAGTTCTCCGGAGAGTTCCAGCTTGAAGCCGTCTATCTCCAAGAGCCTCACGGCGCCTCCACCTATGGATGCTCCCACCACTTCCATGGAAGTGTCTTCGTCCTTGAAGAGAAACCTAGCGGAGTTAGGGTGAGCTCCATCGGGGTGTTCCGCCTTGAAGGTCCAATGGATGCCCTTTTTCTTTGCTTCTTCCCTTGCGTTGGGAATCCTTGGATCATCGGGCAGAAAGCCCAAGAGCCCCGCCAGGATTGCAAGGTCAGTCCCGTGTCCCCACCAGGTGGCGGCGAAGCTACCCCTCAAAAATATGGTGACTTCCCTTACAGGTCTGCCCCATATGAGAGCCGCCAACCTGCCCAACCTTGCCGCTCCAGCGGTGTGGCTGGATGAAGGGCCTATCATTACTGGACCTATAACATCCTCTAGTCGCATTTTCCTTTTACGCCTCCCTGTGAGTGTATCCCCAGGTTATAAAGTGCCATTGCTATGTCCTGGGCGGTTTCCTGGAATATTATTTTTTCTTCCTCTGTGACCATGTATTCTTTGGGCAAGGCGACGGTGATGAGGCCAAAAACGTGTCCCTGGTATTCCAGCCTGGTGGACATGGAGTATTTGTCCGGATATTCGTTCAATAATGGAATGTAGCTGCAGGGGACCACTTCCTTTTCTATTATGACCCCAGGGCTCTCTAAAACTTTTCGGCAAGCTCTGTTGAGCTCCTTGCGGCACATCCTTTCGGATATGGGGGTGTCGCCATCTATCATGGCTGCCTCAAAAATGCTGGCCAGACAATTTTTGAACTCCAATATGGCTATCCAAACGTTGGGGTATCCTTGGTTGACCACTAGGCTTACGCATATGCTCTGAAGAAGTTGTGTGGGGTCCTTTTCGCTGTTTATTAGGCGGTGAATGTCTCTTACGGATTTTAGCACCACGTTCAAGCGCTTTAACTGCTCTTGTGCCTCTTTTAGGTCCGTTACGTCTCTTCCGACGCTCTGGATCTCTATAAGCTTGCCGTTTTGGTCAAATATGCCTCTGTTTCTCCACTGGACGAACTGTCTTTTTCCTGAGGGCAGGTCGTTATATACTTCGCTGGTTTTGACGGGGGTTTCAGGAGTTAGAAAGGTTAGAATCTCCCTTTTGAGCCTTTCTGCTGTCTCAGGGGTGTAATCATCGAATATGGAGCTTCCCAAAAGTTCTTCCTTTGACATCCCCTTGTATCGGCAGTAGGCATCGTTGACGAAGGTCAAAACCCCATCTGTATTGAGGCGGACTATGAACTCGTCCTGGTCCTGAACCACTGCATGGTACCTTCTTTCGCTCTCCTTCAATGCCTCCTCGGCTTTGATCTGTTGAGATATGTCTCTATATATGACGTAGCACATCATGGTGTCTTGGTCCAGAATTAGGGGAACCTGAACCAGCTCCAGGTGGAGGATCTTCCCGTCCTTGTTCTGTCTTTTTACCTGCATGTGAATGTTTTCTCCCGACCAGAAGCGCTTATCTATCTCTCGGGCTTCGGCAATCAACCTTGCATCCTGGGTCACTATGTCGTAGCAGGCCCTTCCTATGACTTCCCCCTCGGGGTAACCGAAAAGTTTTAAGAAGGCTGGATTTGCCCTGGTTATCCTGCCTTTTGGATCGCATATCATTATGGCAAGGGGGGTTGCCTCGAACAGCTTTTCGAAAAATACCTTTTCTCTTCTGAAAGCATATTCGGCGTTTTTCCTCTCGGTTATGTCCCGGTAGATGGTGTAATCGTAGAGCGTTCCGTCCTCCAGCTCAAAGGGCACCTGCAGGAGCTCCACCGGTATGGCCGTTCCATCTTTTTTAAGACGTATGGTTTCCATACATACTTTTTCCATAGTTGTCCACATAAGTTCATCTACAGCTACAGCTTCCCTCATTAGGTCGGGGGTGGGGGCCACCACGTCGTTTCCGTTTTTACCTATCACTTCCTCCTCGGAGTAGCCGAAAAGCTTGCAGAAGGTGCGATTGGCCCTTATGATCCTTTCTTCCCTGTCGCAGATTATTATGGCCTCGGGGGAGTGATCGAAGAGGTTCTCGAAAAAGGACCCGCCGAGTACAGGGCCCGTGAAATCTTTTTTTTCGTGCTTTTTGCTGAAGAGCCTGGCCATTGAGGGACTTCCCCCTTTTACCTGTTTGTCTTGTGATGTTATTTTAGCATGGCTTCAGACAGAAAGGGCACCTTCATGGAGATGGTGATTTAACGGCAACAGGCATGTACACCCTTTGCGGAGGGGGCGAGGTTTCTCCGTATATCCTGGTTAAGCTTTTATCCTCGAAGATTCCTGCCTCGCTAGCCATGGAGGCAAGTTTCTTCCTTAGACCAAAGCTTTCGGATGGGAGGTTTGCCACCACAAGGCATGGAGTCTGATCTGATGAATCAAAGCCGTACCAAAGGTTTTCGTCCCCTGACTCAGGCGCCTTTCGGTCCAGGTACTTGGAGCAGAAGGCCTCGCTCACCGGTCCAATAGGCCACTTCTTTCCCTCCTCGTGGTAATACATGAGGGCGGCAGATTTCAATGTGCGCATGTCGGAGATTATCCTCGTTGCCATGGCCTTATCCCTTCCCGAAAGGGTGGTCAAGAGGAGCATTCCCGAAAGTACCCCAATGATTATGAAGACCACAAGCAGTTCTACAAAGGTAAACCCTCTTTTTTTCATGGGCGTCTCCTATTTTCAAGCCCTAACAACCAAAAGCAGAGGGCTTTGTTGCTTTGTTTTGTGTATTAATATACCATAATATATGTGGAAAAATATATTTCATTTATTTTATAAATAAAAGCTGCTGGGGGAGATTCACGAATTGACCAATTCTGGCATGGTTTACGTTTTGATATTTGTGTTCATAGCGGGTTTTTTGCTGGGAGTAATAGTGTCTTCTTTCATGAGGTTCTTTCATGGCAGGGCGGCACGGGAGCTGGCAGAAAACCAGATGGAGATGGCCATGTCCCGTCTGAAGGAGGCTTTCGGTGAGCTTTCCGTTCAGGCTCTGAGCCGTTCCACTGATGAGTTTTTGAAGCTCGCTCGCTCGAGGTTTGAAGCAGAAAGACAGGCGACCTCACAGGAGCTCGAAGGTAAAAAGGCCCTTATAGATCAGAAACTGGAAGAGATGGCATCAAAGCTGGAGAACGTGTCCAGGCTTATAAAGGAATTGGAAAAGGATAGGGAGAAGAAATTTGGGGAGCTTGCAGGAAAGCTTTCCGAGTTCAGCATCCAGACGGCGGAGTTGGTCCGAACCGCCGGGAGCCTAAAGGAAGTTTTGGCAAGCTCCAAGGCGAGAGGGCAGTGGGGGGAGAGGATGGCCGAGGACATATTGCAGGCTGTAGGGCTAGTCGAAGGTATAAATTACAAGAAACAGAGCCAGACGGCCAATGGCACGAGGCCAGATTTTTCGTTCCTTCTTCCTCGGGGCCTAGTGCTCAATATGGACGTCAAATTTCCTTTCGACAACTATGTAAGATATATGGAGTCCCCTTCGGAGCAGGAAAAAGATTCTTACGCTAAGGCCTTCATAAGGGACGTCCGAAACAGGATAAAGGAAGTAGCTTCCAGGGAGTACATAGATCCAGAGCAAGGGACCGTGGACTATGCGCTACTTTTCATCCCTAATGAGCAGGTTTTTTCATTCATCCAAGAAAATGAACCTGCGCTTTTGGATGAGGCCCTTTCAAGGAAAGTAATATTCTGCTCCCCCACTACACTCTTTGCTGTTTTGGCCGTAGTGAGACAGGCCGTGGAAAACTTTGCCCTACAGCAGGCATCCAAGGAGATTCTGGCCCTTTTCGGCAGGTTCAAAGCCGAGTGGGAAAAGTTCCTTGATAGGATGGATAAATTGGGCAAGAGGATCAAATCCCTTCAGGACGAGTACGACTCCCTGGTCAATTCAAGGCGCAAAGGTTTGGAACGAGTGCTTGATAAAATAGACCAAGAGAGAGCAATGCAGGCTTTGGTGAAGGAAGGAGCAAACAAAAGTCTAGAGGAAGAGGAAGGAGCCGAGGCATGAAGAAAAGATGTTTGTGGATATGTCTTTTGTGTTTGTTTGCGTGTTTTTTCCTTCCTGTCAGGTCCAGTGCCGAAGAATTGATAAGGGTAGGAGTATATGAGTATTACCCCCTTATCTTTACTGAAGATGACAAGGTCAAAGGACTGTACGCCGATGTCCTGGAGCATATAGCCAAAAAGGAAGGTTACACTTTGCAATACGTCAAAGGAACCTTCAATGAGGGATTGAAGCGCCTCGAAAGAGGAGAAATAGATGTTATGACAGCCATTGTTTTCTCTCCTGAGAGGGAAAGACTTTACGATTTCAGCACGGAGGCGGTGTTCACCGATTGGGGGGTGCTTTACAAGCGAAAGGGCCTGAACGTAGATTCCATATTGGACGTTGAAGATTTGACGGTTGCGGTGGAAAAAAGCGACATATACGGTGAATATTTTAAAAAACTCCTAGGGGATTTTGGCATCAGGTGCAGGTTCATGGAGGTACCTTCAGGGGAAGAGGTATTCGAAGCCATATTGAGGGGGCAAGCGGCCTGTGGGGTCGTCAGTAGAATATTTGGGTATTTCAATGAGCATAAATACCCGGTGGTGGCCACCAACGTCATATTCCACCCCTCAGAGTGGCGTTTTGCCTTTCCAAAGGGTAGGCAGAACGTTCTCAAGCAGGTCATAGATTTCAATTTGAAGCAGATGAAAAACGACCCCAACTCGGTGCTACAGGCTTCCATTAGAAAATGGCTGGAACTTAATGGGGGCGCTGGTTCCTATCCTGATTGGATAGTTGCTGGGATCATCATATTGGCGATGGCTTTGGTGCTGAGCCTTATGGGCGGCTATGGTGCCTTTAAGAAAAGCATAAGCCAGGGCAAGGAGCTTTTGTCCAGCAAGAAGGAGATCCTGAGGGAGAAGGCCTTCTTTGAGGGGCTTTTCGACTCCATTCCAGATGCAGTAGCTCTTCAGGATCCCACCACTATGAGGATACAGCGGGTCAATAGTTCCTTCGCCAAGGTCTTTGGTTATTCCGGGGAGGAAGCAGAGGGTAGGACTTTGAGGGAGCTGGTGGTGCCCGAGGACCGCATGCATGAGGCAGAACATCACATGAAATCGGCTTTAGAGGGTAAAAGCATAGAGCGCGTCACGGTAAGGAGGAAAAAGAGTGGAGAGATCTTCCACGTTCTGTTCAATCAAGTCCCGCTCTTTTCCGATGGAAAGATGGAGGCGATACTCAATTCTTACACCGACGTGGAAGCCTTGGCGGAGATGGCCCGCAAATACAAAACGGCAAGGGACCTTGCCAAGGAGGAGCTGGGACGGGTTGAGAAGCTTTGGGAAGACACCATTGGAATTTTAGCTCAGACGGTGGAGATGAAGGACCCCTATACTTATGATCACCAAAGAAGGGTGTCCTTTCTTTCAGAGGCCTTAGCCAGGAAATTGGGTCTTTCAGAAGAGCGCATCAGGCTTGTCAAACTTGCAGGGTTGGTGCACGACATAGGGAAGGTGGCAGTGCCGGCGGAGATCTTGAACAAGCCCGGCAGGTTGAGCGACGTGGAGATGGAGATTGTCCGCACCCATCCCCAGAAAGGGTATGAGCTATTGCGCAAGCTTACCCACAGGCCAGTTCTTGCGGAAGTAGTCTATGCCCACCACGAGAGATTGGACGGTTCTGGCTACCCCAGAGGGCTTTCAGGCGAGGATATCCCCATTGAGGCCCGAATATTGGCCGTTGCGGACGTAGTGGAGGCCATGGTCTCCCACAGACCCTTCAGGTCGGCTTTGACTCTTGAGGAGGCGTTGGAGGAGATCAAAGCAGGAAAGGGAATTTTGTACGACCACAAGGTAGTGGAAGCCTGTGTGGAGCTTTTCGAACGGGAAAGTTTTTCCTTTGAGGATGCCCCATTGTCTTGATAGATTAGTGTTATAATTAGAGAAAGTAAAGGAGGCTGATTCCCCGTCCCTTTTCATTGGGGAATTGCCTCAAAGAGCAGAACAGCAAAGGAAAGGGAGGCGAAAAGTCATGAGGTTGTTGACCCGAAGCGAGCTGATAGCGTTATCGGAACACCAGAAGGCCCCCAGCGTTTCCATCTACATGCCCACGCCCCTTCCCGCAGAGCCCCGAAAGAGCCAGATAGCTTTCAAGAGTGTCCTTGGGGAAGTGCAGGACGAACTTTTGGGTCGGGGACTCAAGGAGCAGGAAGTGGAGGATCTTTTGGAACCTGCTAAGAAACTGCTTTCGAACTCCATGTTCTGGGAAAACCAAAGCAAGGCCCTTGCAGTGTTTTTGTCCGAGGGGTACGAGAGGATCTACAGGATACCCTTGGAGGTCCCCAAGCTTGCGGTGGTTTCCCGGGGATTTCACATAAAGCCCCTTTTGCCTCTTGTAGGCGGTGGGGATGACTTTTACGTTCTGTGCCTCAGCAAGAAGAAAATAAGATTGATCCAGTGCACCAAAGAGGACTTCAGAAACGTCGACTTGGAGAACGTTCCCCAGAGCATATCCGAGGCCCTTCAGTACGAGCCCCTGGAGAAACAGGGTCAGATCGGCTCAGCCCCGGGCCGGCAGGGACTCTTTCATGGCCACGGTGCAGGAGACGAGGACTTCAAGGAAAACCTCAAAACCTTCTTGCGAATGGTGGACAAGGGAATACGGGAGCTTCTAAAGGACGAGACGGCGCCTCTGGTTCCAGCAGGAGTTGCCTACGTGGTCTCCCTGTACAAGGAGGTTGCGTCCTATCCCCACGTGACCGAGGAGTTCGTGGAGGGAAGCCCGGACAATTTGACGGCTGAGGAACTCTTCCAGAGGGCAAAGGCCATAGTGGAACCTATCTTCAAGAAAGAGGAAATGGAGGCAAAGGAGAAGTTCGAGGCCCTTTTGGGGACAGGCAAGGCCTCTTCCATGCTCGAGGAAGTACTGCCGGCGGCCTTTTCAGGCAGGGTGGAGGTACTCTTTGTGCCTTTGGGGGTCCAGGTGTGGGGCAAATGGAAAAAAGCCACACACGAAATGGAGCTTACCTCCAGGGAGGATCCTGAGGCAAGGGATCTTTTGGACCTTGCAGCGGTGGAGACCTTGAGGAGCAGGGGCAAGGTGTACGTGGTAAGTCCCGAGGAGGTGCCAGGAGGCAAGGATGTGGCGGCCATCTTCAGGTATTGATCCAAGGATTGGCATGGATGAATAGATAGAACCAATGTTGAGGGGAGCATCGAAGCTCCCCTTGTTCTTTGCTGAGGGCTTGACTTTGGAGGGTTTTGGCTATATTTTATGTGGGCAAAACGAAAGATTAGCGGAAGGGAAATCGGGAAGCCGGTGAGAATCCGGCACAGCCCCGCTACGGTGAGGGTGACGAAGGGTGCATAGAGCCACTGGCAAGTTTGCTGGGAAGGCGCACCTGGAGGAAGACCCCAAGTCCGGATACCGATCCCTTCAGCTGGAAGTTTCTTCCCGCGAGGGCCAGGGAGGAGACGGATTTTTTGGCCCTTATGGGCCTTTTTTTGTGGCCCCAAACTTCGTAGGAGAGGTGGTTTTATATGAAGTTGGGAAGGCTTTTTTCAGGTTTTTTGGCCATTGCGGTCATGGTGGTAGGGCTTTGGGCGGGAGCTTCCTTCGCTCAGGAAGCTTTGACCCTTGAGCCCGAGGTAGTTACCGGCTCCAGGGTTTATCAGTCCTTGGAGGAGGTTCCTGCTGCCACGTACGTGGTTACCTCGGAGGACATAGAGCGAAGCGGAGCCACCGAGCTGGGAGAGCTTTTAAGCTCCACGGTCCCGGGAATTTATATATCTTCCCGCAACGGCAGTACTCAAGAGGACAACATAAAGCTCAGGGGCCTTGTGACTGAGGTTTTGATTTTGGTTGATGGAGTGCCCTACTATAAGGCCAGTCATGGGGCAGGGGCTGCGGCATACGACCTGCGCTCCATTCCCTTGGAGGACATAGAGCGTATCGAGGTGGTCAAGGGGGCTGGTTCCGCTTTATACGGCTCCATGGCTGCAGCGGGTGTGATAAACATAATAACCAAAAAACCTTTGGGCGAAGGGGTAAAGATCACGGGAGGCGCTGGAACCAACGACTGGCGAGAGGGCTCCTTCAGCGGTTGGACCAGCGAGGGGGATTTTTCCGCCAGGATATGGTACGGCCATTCAGAGGAAGGAGAGTCACGCCTGTCCTGGAATGGTACGGTTATAAACAAGAATCTTGATTACGACCAGGACTCAGGGGGTTTGACGTTGAAAAGTGGCCCATTCACCTTCTCAGGAGTATGGGGCAAATATACCTCCCGCTGGACCTATAATGGGGATGAAAATCAACAAAAGAATGATTATTCAAGGTTTTATGTTAAATGGGAAGGGGAAACTGCCAGGGCAATACTTTACAGGCATGAGGAAGAAAAAGACTACAAAGATCCGGAGGGCAGAAGTTTTTACGACGACGAAGCATGGGGGGCTGAGTTTTCCAAAAACACCTCTTGGAAAGATGCCTTGGTCTCCTGGGGGGCCTCCTTTAGAGATGAAAAGCTTTCTGGGTATACAGAAGGAAAGAGGAAA
>NZ_DAITZW010000035.1:0-18601 GCF_036847465.1 Thermovirga lienii
TCCAAGATGTCCCCACCAAAGGTGGCAACGTTTATTTTGACGGGTTTTAAAGAATATTTCCCTATCCTCAAGCCTTCCAACTTCTGCTTGAGCCTATTGGCTACCAGTTCCGCCCCCTCCCTTGGCGTATGGGGTAATATAAGAAGCAGTACGTTGCCCAGCCTGCCTACAATGTCCACCGAACGCAAACTCCCCCTCACACATTTTCCAAGTTCTTTAATTATGGATTCAAACAAGCTTTCATCGATCGTTTCGGTTTCACTGAGACTTACTATGTCATCTATGTTCATTGCCACAAAAGACAATGGATAGCCATAACGCATGGAACGCTCTACTTCCAATTTAACAAGCTCCTTCAATCTGGCTGATGAGTAAAACCCTGTAACAGGATCCCTATGGTAAAGTTGAGACATTCCCTCCATTACCCTATTTTTCTCCAATATCGCAGCTGTTACAGCCCAAAAACTATCTATGACGTGGCTGTTTATGTTCCCCAATTTGCCGTTTTCTCCAGATAGCACCACGAAAACCGCTGGGGAAGCGCCCGTTATTAGGGTGCCAGCTTTAAGGGAATGCACACCGTGGCGTTCCATAACATCTTTCCACGATCCTGCCACCTCTATCCAGGGCACTTTCCACTCGGCGCCTTCTATGATGTTCAACCCTCCAAAACTCCAAGAAGTCCTTTCTTCACCAGAGTTTCCTAGCTGAAGGGCAAAATCCAGGTAGTTTTTCAGGTCTTTCCTACCCAAAAGAGGCGGCAAGACTGCATCGAATTGCAAAACCCATCGCTGATCTTTAGCGTCCCAGACGAAGATTCCTCCCCACTCCGCTTGAGCTACCTCCAGCATTGCACTGATAAGGCCCTGAAGCAGCTCCGTTGCTCCATAGAGCTTCACAAGTTCAAAGTATTTATCTTTAAAAGCTATCAGTCTTTTGCATATTTCTTTATCGGTAACATCGTCCAAAAAAGCCATTATCCTTCCATTGCCGAAGGAAAAAACATTCCCTCTCAACAACAGACTTCCTGGAACCAGTTCGAAGGCAACCTCACTCCATCCTTTGCCCTGTGCCTTTTGCACCAAAACCTCGTAATCTAAAGGCCCCTTATTGCCAAATACTTCTTTGATTTCACATGGAAAGGAGGGCTGGTTCCCACAAAAAGCTTCAAACGCCTGGTTAGCCACCTCAATTATCATGCCTTTCTCCTCGTCAATGGTTCCACCAAAGACCAATGAGGAAGCCTTCTCCACAACCTCTTCAAAAGATATACTGGCTTCCTGCTGTTTTAACCAACCTACGAGGGTTTCCATTTTTTCCACCTCAAGTTAGAGATTTTGATACAATAATGATAAACTATTTATAGATAATAACAAGCTATCAAGGAATAACCAAGAAAGAAGGGATGCAACGTGAATTCCAATAACCTTTGGCGCGCAATAGCTATATTGATAACAATTACCCTGTTCTTTTTCCTTGCTCCAACTCCAGGCTTCTCAGCGACTCCGCAGGAACGAATAGACGGAGCCATTAGACTTATAAAAAAGATGGCCGAACAAGAAGACTCTCCCCGCATGGCAGACCTAGTAAAGGACGCAAAGGGAATCGCCATTTTCCCATCAGTCATAAAGGCTGGACTTATCATAGGTGGTCAACGAGGTGAGGGGCTTTTCCTTAAGAAAGACCCATCAAAAAACAAGTGGTACGGCCCTAATTTCGTAAACATAACTGGCCTGTCTTATGGATTGCAGATTGGGGCCCAATCCATTGGACTTGTACTAGTGGTAATTAATGAAGACGGCTTAAGAGGATTCATGGGAGACAACGTAAAATTGAGCGGTGATCTTTCAGTAGCTGCTGGCCCCCTTGGAAGACACACCGAAGCGGGAACGGACAGCAGGCTAGAGGCATCAATATACAGCTACTCTATAGCTAAAGGGCTTTTTGCGGGCTTAAGCGTAGAAGGAGCTGTAATAGACGTGGATGAAAATGCAAACATAGCCTACTGGGGCGCAAATATGTCACCCAAAAACATCCTTAGCCGACCGGCCACAGATGTTAGAATAAAACCCCTTCTGCGGGAAATTTCCAACCTGGAGAAAAAAGCCAAGTCGAATTGAGAGGGCCATCATGAATTGGCAAGAGATCGCAGAAAGTGGACACTACGGTGACAAGATAGTAAGAATAACTGTCCCCCATGAGCCACAAAGGATAGAAAGGGCTCCTGTGGTAATTTTGTTACACGGAGTCCATGGGTGCGCTAACGCCGAACCAGGTAACAAATATCTGCATATAGCTCAAGCCCTCGTCAACATGGGCATCAACGCAGCAATGATAGAGACCAGCAGGGCTCAGAGAAACCCAGAATTATACGGTGATGACAGAGTTGCTTGGGCAATTGGCGCTTTCAGTGGAAAAACATTTGAAGAGGACCTTGCCGACAATCTGGTGGGAATAAATCGAATAAAAAAAGATTTTCCTCACTCAGCCCTCTGGCTTTGGGGCTTTTCCCTGGGAGGTATACATTCCGTCATAATAGCTAGCAAGAAAGAAAACCCCCTTGACGGATTGATCCTGAGCGGAAGCGGGATAGAGCTAACAAAGGAAGGAGAAAAGGCATTAAATCTACCTATATTGAACACCATGCCACAAAGGGAGGAACTGAAAAAAGCGGCAAAACACGCCTCGACCAAAAAGGTCATTGCTTTTTGGGGCAGCGAAGACAACATCTTTTCGAAGGAATCTTGTATGGCCCTCGTAGACTTAATCCCCATACCGCCCAAAAACAAAGAATTTCACATAATCAAAGGAGCTGACCACTCTTTCAGGCTTATGAAAGGAAAACAATCAACCGAGCCGATAAAGGCCATGATTCACATTGTAGGCCCTCAAATACTCCAAGGCCACGGCGCATCAAACCCCAAATAGGAGAGCACGAGAGGCCCTAAGACTAAACACACAAACGTCCCCAAAGCAAGGAAAGGACCGAAAACTATTGCGTCTTTCCTGCCAACTTTCCGGAGAATAAGCAGTATCAAAGCAACTGTACCTCCAATCATAAATCCCATATAAAGACTCAAAGCCGTCATTTTGAAGCCTAAAGCTAAACCAGTCCCCCCCATGAGACTGGCATCTCCCCAACCCATTTTCCCTTTGCTCAGAAATATGATAAAACCTATCAAGCCCGCCCCAAGCAAAGCTCCAAAAAGAGAATCCAACGCTATCCATGGACCTCCGAATGCCACCCTTATGAAGAAAACTAGCACTCCTGGAATCCACGCGAAAAGGTCGTATATGTATCCACTGTATATATCTGTCAGAGCATTGAGCAACAATCCATAACTTATAATTAGAGATGTTAAAGCAGCAAGACTCCCCCCCCATCTCCATGCCAAGACCGCCCCTATCAGGAAACCTGTAAGCTCCACGATTAAGTAACTCGCACCTATGGGCTCAGAACAATATCTGCACTTTCCTCCATGACTTATGTAGGAAAATAAAGGAACTAAGTCCCAAAAGGAAAGCTCATGCCCGCAGTGATCACATCTGGAGCGTTCATTACCCCACCACCTATCGTTTTCAATAGTTCTTCTGGCAACCACGTTTAGGAATGACCCCATGGAGGCCCCTATCATGCCGCTAAGAATTATTAGCATCCACTTCATGTTCCCCCTCCATTCAAAGGATATTTTAGCTTATGTAAGCTATTAATGGATAACTTTCTACAAAATAAGATTTCATCGTGGTAAAATGATGGGAGAGAAACCCCTAAAAAGTTGTGGAGGTGGACAGGGTGCCTAAAAAAATCCTCGTAGGTGTGGACATGAGCAAATTAGGTGAAGATGTCACCTTGTATGGACTCTCTCTTGCATACAGGCTGGACGTGGACGTAACCTTCATACATGTATTGCCTCACCCTTCCCTGTGGAGAGGATACGACCCATGGATTCCTCGAATAGAAATCGACCACCAAATAAAGGAAATCGCACAAAAGCGTCTAACGTATTACCTCAAAAAGGCAGAGGAAAAGGACCCAGTATTAAAAGACAAAAAGAGAGAAATCGTAGTACTAGAGGGCAACCCCGCGGAGACGATAATAAATTACGCGAAAGAAAAGGGTTACAACCTCATCATTGTTGGCTCAAGGGGCCACAGCGCCTTCGAACGGATAGTAGTTGGAAGCACCGCTACTAATGTGGCAAGATATGCTCACTGCTCCGTCCTTATACATAGAATAGGAGAAGACATTACTTAAAAGGCAAGAAGGAGCGAGATGGGCATTAGAGGATACCCTTTTTCGCTCCTTCAATTCAAAACGAAACTGGTCTAAAAGCTTAATAAATAAGTTTGCTTCCGCCCTTTCCCTTATTAAGCTTGTCAAGCTGCTCCAGTACGGCAGGGGAAGCTACATCTATTTTTGGCTTGGCGGCTTGTTCTTTCTGCATAACCTCACGAAGCTTCTTCTCATATTCCTCCATGGCTTCCTTGATCTTTTCTACATCTCCTTTAACCCACTGCATAATGCTATCCGCCATGGCTTCAACCACGTCCTCTGAAGGAAGTTCCGTTATGACACCAAGTTCCTTCAATATCCTGTGCTCTTCCCTTATGGATTCCTTGATGTCTTCATCATCCAGCAACCCTTTCCTGTAGAGGGCCCGGGCCAATATATTGAATTTGGTCTTGTGGTTCTCGTCGCTGTAGGATAAGCTGTCTATCCGTGCAACCAACATGCTCAAAAGCTCATCCAGGCTTATTTGTCTTGGCATCTGCATCATTTTGAATCCTCCTTGTAATAAAAATCCAAAGGTAATTGTATCACGAAGGGGATATTTTCATCAGAGTTTTTGTGGTGTAGACTATGCAATGAGCGCTCCCTTAGGAGATGATGAAATTTGCATCCAAAGTTGCAAGCGATCTTGTCAAAGACATACGCACAAATAAAGAGAGAACTGCCAACCTTCATAGCAACCTCCTTCGGTTGCTTCATAGTTGCTTTTGGCATCATGGCCTTGACAGTTCCGTACAAGTTTCCTGACTCTGGGGTATCCGGAATAGCTGTCCTTTCTAACTATGCTTTCTCAATATCTCCTGCGTGGGTGGTAGCTTTTGCCAATGCTGCCCTCCTTCTATGGGGATTAAAGGAGCTACCCAAACGATTCATCATATGGACCGTATATTCCGTCTCCCTATTAACGGTGTTGCTTAAGCTAATGGAAAACATTCCTCATCCAGATCTAAAAGAATTGCTATTGGTGGCCATATTGGCTGGAGTGGTTAAGGGACTTGGTGGAGGCCTGGTAATTCGCTCTGGAAGCTCCCTGGGGGGGACCGATATACTTGTAGTAGCCATGAGAAGGCGCTACGGCATAGAGGTTGGGAAGTTCACCTTCTACATAAACCTTTTCATACTCTCTGCTTCTATTCCGCTGGTAGGACTGGAGGGTGCCCTCTACGGGCTGGTGAGTATTTTCTGCAACGGAGTGGTCATGGACAACGTGCTCAAGTCATTCGACAGGAGAAGACAGGTATTCGTGATAAGCAATGAGCCAGAAAGTGTTTCAAATTTCGTAACAAAAGAACTTCACAGAGGCGTGACGTTGCTGCACGGGGAAGGTGGCTACACCAAGCAACCAAGAAAAGTCATCCTCTGTCTTTTGACTCCAAGACAAACCGTGGAGCTCAAAAGGTTTCTGGCACAAAAAGATCCTACTGCCTTCATGGTGGTATCAGACGCAGCGGAGGTAGTTGGCAAAGGCTTCAAAAGTTGGCATCACCACATATAGAAGCTCACCACCTAGCAGTAGAAGCAACCTCTATGACCGCCATGATCCACCTGTACACATCCATAGGATCGTTCCAGTTCGCCCTAAGCCCTCTCCCTGAAAACCTCTCTGATCCGGGAACAATGGACGCTGCATCACACTGCACTGTGTAGTTGAAGGTGATTTTAACATCGTAAGGGGGGCTAAGTCTAAACACCGGCGCTACCTCTCTTTCCAACGCATGCAAAGCCTCTTCAGTAGCGCTTCTCAAAAGTCCCTCAGTAACACTAGGGTGAAGTAGCTCTGCAGAAGACCTTCCTCGTCCTTCCTTGACGGCACAGGTAACCACGTTTTCGCCAAGCAGGCTGAGGGCCTCCATACACACCGCCACATCTCCGGTCACCATTGCCACGGGCTTGCCCAAAGCTCCGCACAAAAATGCATTGAGACCCGTCTCCCCTATACGCCATCCGTTCAAGGTAAGGTCATGTACGCAGGAAGCAGAAAACGTATGATCCAATACGGCTTTCTCTGTACCGGCCATGGCATGATAGGCTACGAAAAACACACCGTCGCACTCCTCCATGCCTTCTACCATCTCCAGCACCTTGGGAAATCCGCTCACTAAGTGAACGGAGCTTGGCATGGTGTTTATGTCCAGGTTTATCATCCTTCCATGGGCATCGTTAACGATCACTTCCTCAACACCATTGTCCAAACAGGCCCTAACCACCGCCATTACATCCCATGCTTGCATCTTTCTGCCAAAATCATACTCTGAAGAGCCATGGCGAACCTGGTCAGGATTTACTACCCCAGTTGCTCCCTCCATGTCAGCGCTGATGAAGATCCTCACGGCTTTTTGCCTCCCATTCTCGCACTATTTTATAGTTCCTTCTCAAGGCCCTGCCCAACCCCACAAGGTCACATGATCCTTTTTCTAACAGGGTTCGTGCTGTAGATAATTTCGTTATTCCTCCCGTGCACACTACGGGAGTATCCCCCACCACGTCCTTGATAGCCAAAGCATAATCTGCAAAATAGCCTTCTCCCTCACCATCATAGCCGCAATGATTTCCTGAGATGTCAATGAAATCCACTTCCATAGCCGCCAACTCCTTAGCGACCCACTTGGAATCCTCTATGGTCAATCCCCTCGGTTCCTCGTTGGGCATGGAATCTGCAACTCCCAACCGTACGGCCACCACGTGCTCGTCAGATAGAAGCCCCCTAACAGCCTCATAAACTTCAAACAAAAACCTGGCCCTGTTTTTTATGTCTCCACCGTAGCGGTCCTTCCTCTGGTTGGTTAGAGGGCTTAGAAACTGTCCAATGAGATAACCGTGACAAGCGTGTATCTCCACTCCACCGTAGCCAGCTCTAACAGCCCTTGCGGCAGCTTCAGCATACAGCTCCACGAGATGGGATATTTCCTCTGTCTTTAGGGGCCTGGGCATGACGTAAAGGTTGCAGCGAGGATGCCTCAATGCAGAGGGAGCAACGGGCGCCCAATCTTCCACCATCATCTCTTCGTCCTGTACAAGAGAGCCGGCATGGTTGATTTGAACTACGACATTACAACCATTCGTGTGATATAGCTCGGTAAGCTTTTGCTGGTAGGGGATAACTTCGTCTCTATCGAGCAAAAGCTGCCTTAGCCTGGTTCTCCCATCTTTATGTACGGCGTGGTGCTCTACGATTGAAAGGGCCACTCCACTCTCGGCGAGTTTTTCATTTATATCAAGGGTATCTGCCGTCGGAAGACCATCTTTCGTAGATGTGTTGGTAGCGATGGGAGCAGAGACCACTCTGTTCTTTAGCTCCATAGGGCCTACCTGAATGGGCTGCCACAGAACATTGCTCATCCTTTCTCCCCTCCTCACATGTATAGAGTACCAACTTTTTGGTACTTCACACATTAAACCTTATCTCTATTATGTCTCCATCTTTGACTATATACTCTTTGCCTTCAAGGCGCAAAAGACCTTTTTCTCTACACTTGGCCATGGAAAAATCATTAGCCTCGAAATCATCATAGTGGACCACTTGGGCCCTTATAAAACCCCTCGCCAGATCGGTATGAATGGCTCCGGCAGCTTCCACGGCCGTGCTGTTTTCTCTTATAGTCCAGGCCTTGACCTCGTCCTTGCCTACCGTGAAGAAGGAAATAAGGCCCAATAGTCTGTACGCTGCAGATATAAGCCTTTCTCTCCCAGGCTCCTCTATTTCCAAATCGGCCATGAACTCCTTCTGCTCTTCCTCGTCCAGATCCAAAAGATCCATTTCCATTCTTCCGAAGAGCTTCACCACCTGTAGATTCCTATCCGCCGCAAGTTTTTTAAAGGCCTCCATGCCTGGTATGGAGCTTTCATCCACTTGGGTCTCGTCCAGATTCAGCACCACAAGCTCGGGTTTGACTGTGAGGAACGCAAAACCCTTCAAGAGCTTGATCTCCTCCTTGGTCATCTCCATATCCCTCAACGGGCGCTCCTCAAGCAGAAACTTCCTGCACCTTTCCAGAAGGTCCTTTTCTTTTTCTTCCTCTGCCTGCAACTTTTTCTTGGAGTTCAACCTATTCAGACGATTTTCTATTACCGAAAGGTCCCTGAATATCAGCTCCATCTCCACTATTTCCCAATCCCTCGCAGGATCCACATCACCCTCAGGATGGGGAACCTCGGGGTTGTCAAAGCACCTGATTACGTGGACCAAAGCATCACTCTCCCCAACGAAGGAAAGGAAAGCATTGCCCAACCCAGCTCCTTTGCTGGCATCCTTGGATAACCCTGCAAGGTCCACGAATTCCACCTGAGCAGGCACCTCTCTTTTGGGTTGATACACTTCCACCAGCTTGTCGAAGCGTCTGTCGGGGACTGAAACCACAGCTCTGTTGGGATCAGTCTTGCCGCTGGCGTAAGGCTTAACCTCAGCACCCGCCTTGGTTATTACATTGAAGACAGTGGTTTTACCACATAAAGGAAGACCTACTATACCGCAGTTCAGCATAAAATCACTCCTACTTTCAGCCTTTTTGACTATTTTACAGGAAGTTTCGCCTTTGAAAACTATTTTTATGACAATGCATGTTTAATATGTTAACATTTATTTTGGCAACACGTATACTAAAAACATCCTATCAAGGAGGCCTTGATAATGAAAAAAGGTGTTTTTGTGGTTTTGCTTCTGCTTTTATGTCAAGTGCTTTTTCCCAACCACTCCTATGCCTCATCATCAAACCATCTGATAATCCACGAAGCCGACATATATCCTAAAGGAGCGAGAGTATATCTCAAGTTGCCTATACAAAACCAAGACATCCTTTTAGTTGATATACCTTCGACTTTACAAAAAGATTCAGTGAGAATAAGCGCTTCTGGTGGAGTACAGATAGTTGAAACACGCTTCGGCGGCTTAGTAGTAAATGATCAGCTACCTCAAGGCCTTGAAGAGCTTGCTCAAAAACTGAAAGCTGCCCAAAGGGAAAGAGACCTTCTTGCATCCAAACTGGAAGGATTAGTACAGTCAATAAACAAGTTGGATGAAACGCCCGCTGTCGGTAAGACCGCGGAGGAAATCATATCCTTCGTTGAAAAGTTATCTTCCAAAAGGCAAAAACTGCAAATGGAAATCTATACGACGAACCAAGCCCTGGACGATGCTAAAAAACGCTATGAGACCCTTAAGAAAGAACTGGAGTCCTACCTTCCTCCCAACTATGAGAAATACAACAGGTTCATTATAAAAACCCAAGGTCAAGGAGATGTAATAATTTCAGCGTGGACCGACCTAGCGTCATGGAGCCCCTCATACCACCTTGATTTGAACAGCAGCGCCTCCACAATTGAAGGCATTCTTAAGGCCACAATAACACAAAATACCGGCATCCCGTGGAATGGTAGGATAAGGCTTCACACAACCATGCCCAAGGAAAGTCTTTACATCCCCAAGCTACCACCTCTAGTGGTTGATTTCGAAAAAGAGGAAAAGTATCTCCTCATGGAAGCGAGAAAAAGCGTTCAGATCGAGAACGTTGCATCTACAGAGGCACAAGAATACAACTTAACAGATGTAGTTTATATAGCTCAAGGAGAAGTTTCATCTTCCAAACCTAGCGTACTGGAAATAAAATCTTTCACTTTGAGAGGAAGCACATCTACTGTCTGTATTCCTGAATTTTCCAGGGAGGCATGGGCAGTGGCTAATGTTGAACATCTAAATGAGCCCATCATAGAAGGCAGGGCGGAACTCTATATTGACGGAAACCTGTCGGCTCAAAGTACTCTTCCTAGAGCAGGCAAAGGAGAGAAGCTGGAGATACCCTTCGGGAAAACCCCTCTAGTCAAGGTGGAAAAGGAGTATCTAATACCTAAAGAAGGACAGAAATGGACCGGCAAGGGATGGATCAAAAGGGGCTATACCATAACCGTAACCAACGGAACCAACGACGATATTAACGTAACCGTGTTAGACCGCATCCCAACCTCTGCAAGCGAGGACATCAAGGTAGAGGATATCAATATCACCCCCGCACCAGAAGAACAGGATGAAAAGGGCATAGTCAAATGGAACCTTCCAATCAAAAGGGGAGATAACAAAAAAATTGAGGTCTCCTATATTGTGAAGTTCCCTGCTAACAAGGAAATAACGTTCCGGTAGAGAAATTTTCCCTTAGGGCCAACGAAATGTATAATTGGGGCAACAAGTTATAACATGCATCAAGAAGGTGAAAACATGGAATCTTTCAATAAGGCGACCACAAAGGAAAACACCAGCAGGACAGAACAGCTAATAGAAATGTATCTCAAAAGGCTCAAACAATGTGGGTTCAGAATGACAAATCAACGCCGGATAATCATTGAGATCCTGCTTAAAAATCTGGGCAGACACTTAAATGTAAAGGAGCTACTGAACATAGCCCAAAAGGAAGATCCCACTATTGGGATAGCCACAATATACAGAACCGTGGATTTACTAACAGGACTAGGGCTTCTCAATATGATTAACCTTGAAGAGGGTTTCAGTAGATTTGAAGTTCCAGATGAGCAAATGCATTTTCACTTTTACTGCAAATCCTGCGGTAAAGTAGTTCACCTGCCAGACGAGGAGGATAAAACAAAAACCGTTATGCAGTGGGCACAAAAGGAAGGATTTAAGCTTCTACCCCAAACTTTCGAGCTGGCAGGAATATGTCCTGAATGCATAAATGAAGGTGTAGTAGAAGAGGATTTTTGCCATATCAAGAGACCTATTTGTGAAAAGAGGTGCAAAAAGCACAGACGCAGATGGAGGCATGAAAACTAAAATCTCAATTACCTTGCTGTTTTTGATGTTTCTTTGTGTGGTTTTTCTTTTGGGGGTACAGAAGACTTGTGCCGAGTGTTTCGGTGCCCCCTTGCCCGGAGGTTTCGCCGGGGAATACATAGGAACCTACGTAGGAGACGACTACGGAACTTTTGTCATCACTATATCCTCACAAGGCACAATTGAAGGTTATCTAACCATTCAAAAAGGCCCCAAAACCTTGCCCATGAATGGAAGCTGTTCGTACGGCGGAGATTGCGAATTCCATTCCTACAAAGAAGAAATTTCCTTCAGCGGGAAAATTGATTTCTCCTGCAAAATAAAAGGAACCTGGAGTCAAAAAGAGCCCTCGACAAAGGGAATATTCATAGCAGTTAAAATAAAACCTCAACACCCCTAACCCAAACATCTAATAAACGTTGACAATAATATTGATAACTATTATCGTTAATCCGAGAAAATCTAAAAGTAGGGGTGATGGAAATGAAAATAGCCGTTGCGATGGAGAACGGTAATGTCTGTGAGCATTTTGGCCATGCACCAGCTTATGTGATCTACACTGTTAAAGAAGGGAACATTGTGAGCAAGGAAGAACTTACCAATCCTGGTCACACTCCCGGTTTCTTGCCTAAGTGGATGTCCGGCATGGGGATTGATGTAATAATAGCTGGCGGAATGGGCCCAAGGGCGGTCGAGCTCTTCAAAGAACAAGGTGTTACTCCAATCATAGGCGCTAAGGGCCCAGTAGAAGAAGTTGTCCAAAAATACTGCGAAGGATCCCTTCAAACTGGCCAAAGCACCTGTAATCATCATTGAAGGAGAGTGCTTTACGGATGCCCAATCTTACATTGGCCATAGCAAGTGGTAAAGGAGGAACAGGCAAAAGCAGCTTTGCTTCATCTTTTGGAGTAACCAAACAAGGAATACTTTTAGTGGATGCTGATGTGGAAGAACCTAACCTGGCCCTCCTCTTAAATTTAAAACCCTTAGAAAGCTCCTTGGTTAATTTACGAATCCCTGCAATAAACAAAGATGTGTGCACAAAGTGCGGTAAATGCGTTGATGCCTGCCGATTTGGGGCTTTAAACATCTTTGGGGACAATATACCTATGGTAAACGACCTTTGTCACGGCTGCGGGCTTTGTTCCTTGGTTTGTCCTACGAAGGCAATATCTGAAATAGAAAAACCCATAGGTGAGGTACGTCATTACTTATCAAAAAACGTAGAGCTCCTTGAAGGACGGTTAGCCCTCGGAATGCCCAATCCAGTGCCAGTAATAGAAGCTGTAGTCGATGCCGCCATGGCCGTAGAAAAACCAAGAATTATAGATTGTGCCCCTGGCACCTCATGCCCCATGGTCGCAGGTGCAAGAAGGGCTGACGCCGTGTTGCTGGTAACAGAACCTACCCCTTTCGGGTTAGCCGATCTGAAACTCGCCCTTGAGGCAATAGTTCCGCTAAATAAACCCGTAGGAGTGGTTGTCAATAAATATGGTATTGCATCAGAAAACGTAGAAGAGTTGTGTAAAAATTGGAATGTACCTATCCTCGGCTATTTCCCTTTTAGCAAACATGTAGCAGCCTCTTACGCTAAAGGCATTCCTCCAGCAACATACGATCACCTATGGCAACAAAGAATATCTGACATATGGAATTACTTTGAAGCGAGGGTTGGGAAATGAAACCTAAAGAAATAGTTGTAACTAGTGGAAAGGGAGGGACAGGAAAAACTACCTTAACCTCCTCCTTGGCTGCATATTTGGGCAACGTAACCTTATGTGATGCCGATGTAGACGCTCCAGATCTTTATATTCTACTGAAACCATCCATAAAAGCTAATTACAAATTTTGGGGCATAGATACTGCCCAAGTTGATTCTTCTAAATGCATTGGCTGCAGTCGCTGTTTCAAAACATGTCGTTTCGACTCGATCACCATGATAAATGACAAGGCAATAGTAGACACCAACTTCTGCGAAGGATGCGCCGCCTGTGCCTACGTATGCCCTACCAATGCAATTTCCATGGTACCCACGGAACAGGGAACTTACTATGAAAGCACTACTAACTATGGCCCCATGTGGCATGCCCAGCTTTTCCCAGGAGGGGAGAACTCTGGCAAGCTCGTGCAAATTTTGCGCAACAGAGCGAAGGAAACAGCATTGAAAGAGAAAATTCCCTACGTAATAATTGATGGCCCTCCAGGTGTGGCCTGCCCGGCCATATCTTCAATAACGGGGTGCGACCTCACTGTAGCAGTAACGGAACCCTCCGTCAGTGCCCTTTCTGATTTGAAAAGATTAACTGAAGTAGCCAAAAGATTTTCCGTACCTATGGGTATCGTTATCAATAAATCTGACATTGCACCCAAGGTAACGGACCTCATCAAGGAAGAGTGCCAAAAAGAGGGTTTGACTGTAATTGGGGAGATTCCCTTTTCTGAAGACATCCCAAAGGCTATCTCGAGAAGGGAAATTCCTTTGGAAGAAACGAAACCTAACATAGAAAAGATATGGAAAACCATATTGCACAACCTCACTAGCTCACCCATCTAAATTTGGGTTTGGTAATACCGTAAATAGCTTTTGGTGCTCCCGTCCTTATAGCCCAGTTCATGTTCCCAAAATCGAAGTGCCACCACTCCTCTGGGTAGTTGGAAAAATTTGCTCTTCCCATAAGTTGCAATAGCATCTTTCGGTTCTCCATCGCCTCCTTTTCTTTCGCCGAAAGCTTTTTGCCCTCTCTAGCAAGGTTCTCGTAGTAGCAAGTAAAAGACCTTTCTGTCGTTTCATCAAAATCCGATCCCATGTAGAGAATTCGTCCCTTGTTATCGCTTATGGTAAGATCTACAGCACCACCTGTTGCATGCCCTGGCACCCTGATGGGGTCGTCAGATGGCAAAGCCACAAACATCTTGGCCCTTCTGATGATTTCTTCCTCGCAAAGGTCCTTGTTGCGTTCCCTTAGCTCGCGGCATAACTTGGAAAACAAGGCTTTCTGCAGGGCAAGAGGTCTCCAGCAATCCAGCAGCACAAGCTTCCAACCCCTGGGCAAACTTTCTGCAACTTCTATGAGCCTTTCCAAAACCCCTTCTCTTACGTAGCACTCAGGAATGCTCCCCTCAAGTCCCTGTATGAAATACTGAGGTCTAACCAATATCCTCTCAGGATAACAGCTTGCGGGCACAAGAGGCTCTCCGTTATCTTCCAGTTTTGGGGTGAAAGCTTCTTGAGATTTGGTCTTTTCCTCCTGGATCATGTCTTGTCATCTCCTATAGGCCTAATACCCTGGGCAGAGTAACGGTTATGAATGGGAAAGTAATTATGCCCAAAAGAACAAGCATTGCTACGGCTATGAAAGGCCATATTTCTCTGAAAAGCTCCCCAAGGGGCACCTTACCTACGGCTGCCACAATGTAATTACAGGCTCCAACGGGAGGAGTTATGAGCGCAATGGTCACGTTCAAGGTCATTACAATCCCGAAATGGAAGGGATCTATGCCTGCTTTCATGGCCAATGGGTAAAAAATAGGAGTCAGGAGGGTAAGTACAGCCACCTCTTCCATGAACATACCGATTACAAACGTTATTAGGCTCAAAACTACCAGCAAAAGCCACGAATGCTCCAGAAGCCCCATGGATATGAGCCAAGAAGCGAATTTGTGGGTTACTCTCTCCCATTTCAAAAACCAGCCAACTACCGTTGCGGCGCCCATTATCAAAAACACCGCGCTGGTCAGACTGATGGTTTCGTAGATGGCATCCCAAAGGCTTCTAAAAGTAAGTTCCCTCGTTACGAAAACTCCGGCCACTAGACAGTAAACCACCGCAAGGGCTCCAGATTCCGTTGGAGTAACCAATCCTGTGACTATACCTCCAATTATTATAAAAGGAGCAATAAGAGCTACTGTTGCTCTTTTTAAAATCCTGCCCGCTTCCTTTCGAACCTCTTTGGGATCGTTGACTGGGACATTGTAGCGTTTGGAATAAAACCAATTCATGACCATGAAGGCAACTCCCAATAAGAGGCCCGGTAGTATGCCCGCTATGAAAAGTCCTCCTACCGAGGTATTAGTCATGGAAGCATAGATGATCATGAATATGCTTGGCGGAATTATAGGACCAATGAGGGAGCTTCCCGCTGTGAGGCCTGCTGCATACGCCTTTGGGAAACCTTCCTTCTCCATAGCAGGTATGAGGATGGAGCCCAGCGCTGATGCATCCGCTGCAGCGGACCCATTAACTCCGGCCAAAATTATTCCAGCCACCACGTTCACATAACCCAGACCACCTCTTACGCTTCCTATGAGCAATCTGCTGAAATCTATCAATCTGTCGGTCAACCCCGAACGGTTCATCAAGTTGCCCACTAGAATGAAAAAGGGGATAGCCATCAGTGAAAATACGTCCATACCACCAAAAAATTGCTGGGGAATAACTCTTATCAACGACCCATTGCCCGTAGTCAGCAAGCCAACCAAGCCTGTAAAAAGCAGGGACGCGTATAGAGGGACTCCTATGACCATCTGGCAGAAAAACACCAAAAGCAACGCCAAAATCATCTGTTCTCATCCTTTCTGGTCTTCATGAACTCCAAGAGCAAAAGCTGCACGAGAAGGATCGACATGCCCAAAGGAACCGCCATGAGGACGATGGCCTTGGGAATACCCAAAGCCATCGTTTTCATGTGCCACGTCCCCCTGACGCTCTGTGCCCCGTACCAGATGAGAACGAAAAGTACTATCACCTGAATGGTCAATCTCAAAAAAACAGAGGTCTTTTTGAGCCACCCTGGAAACTTGGGGACCAGAAAATCTATCGCCATGTGGTCTCCTCTAGTCAAAGCTCCGGCAGCACCCAGCATTACTAGCCAAACCAAGGAGTATCTGGCCACCTCCTCAGTCCATATAACAGAGTTCTTGAGAAGATAACGGAATACTATTCCCATAACTATATCCATGATGTTTATTATCAATAGACTTCCGGCCAAGAGGGCGCTCGTTCTTTCAATGATCCTAGAAAGACTCTCCAGGGTTTCCCAACCTCTACGTTCCATTAATTTCCTCCGGAAACTGCCTTATTGGCGTTCTCAGCGCACTCCAGGGCAAGTTCCATCCAATCGGAGGGAACCTTGCTCTTAAGCCATTCAATATAACCTGGCTGTCCAATGGAACGGAACTCTTCCATTTCCTCCGGAGTGGGAGCGTAAACTTCCATGCCCTTTTCCTTCAAAAATTCTATTTGCTTCGCATCCGCCTCTTCCACTTCCTTCCTGCTTATCCGGTTGGCTTCTTTTGCAGCTTTTAGCACGACCTCTTGATCCTCTTTCGAGAGGGAGTCAAATAGGTCTCCGTTCATTACCAAAAATTGGTCGGAATATTGAATGTTCGCCAAGGTCATATATTTTTGGACCTCAAAAAGACTGCCGATTATTATATACATTGCAGGGTTCATCTGACCGTCGACAACTCCTGTCTTCAGGGCCATGTAAAGCTCCGTCCAAGGAATTGGAGTGCCACTTGCTCCAAAGGCCTTGTATATGGCTATCTGCCCCTCGTCCATTGCTCTAAATTTCAACCCTTTGAAATCTGCTGGACGGTGAATAGGCTTTTTAGAGTTGGTAAAGGCCAAAAAGCCCCCCTCCTCTACGGCTTCCAACAGGACCGCACCGGTCCTGTTGCGGAACTCCTCCTGCGCTCTCTTCCAGTAACGGCTGTTATCAAAGAAGTAATGGGCCGCTTCATAGCTATTGAACATGAAGGGTACGGATGACGCATATATCTCGGGGAAGACCGGCGCTACCCCTGCGAAAGAGGCTATATTGATTATCGGCTGGTTCAATCCTGACTTCATCAGAAGCTCCATTCGTTCTTCTTCCGTACCTAGTTGGCTGTCAGGGAACAATTCTATCTTGAGGCGGCCTTCAGTTCCTTCCTCCACGAACTTCTTGAAGTTCACAGCGAAAGCGTGAACTGCGTTGTTTTTCTCATCGGGGGGACCATTGTACGACATTTTAGCAGTGACTGCCATTGCTCCAGATACGGAGAGAAAAAGAAAAACCCCCGCCAAAATAACACCTAACATCAACCTGCTCGCCCTAACCCTCATCAAAACCTCTCCTTTCATCTAATTAAATAACCTCTTAGGCATTTTATTATCCAGAAAGTGGGACGTCAATTGCATTTAACATTAATCGTCATTAATCTTTGTTTTTATCTCGAACTTTACAAATGAAGGTGCAAGCGCTGACGTTACAACAGCACTTGCACCTTCGCTTTATGTCTATTAATGTTAATAACTGTTATTTAAGTGATTTTAAAACTCCATCAGCCAAATTCTCCAAAACAGCCTCATTTGCGTAGTGCTCCAACCTACCGGCGTCCCCAAGAATGGAAATTTCCCTATCTACTGGCAGGCCAGCTATGACAGGAACCTTCCACTTTTCTGACAATTTTTCAACGTGGTTAGGCCCATACAATTCCCATTTCTCCCCACAATGGGGACAAACCGCGTACCCCATGTTCTCCACAATCCCTAATAGGGGCACTTCGAGCATCTGTGCCATGTGCATCATCTTTTCGACAATAAGCGAGGCTAGCCCCTGAGGCGTACTGACCACCATGACGCCGTCCAAGGCTATCATCTGCATTACGGTCAGCGTAGCATCAGCCGTGCCTGGAGGCAAATCAACGATCAAACACTCTGTATCTTCCCAATTCAGGTCTTCCCAGAACTGCATTATGGCCTTTCCTATCAAGGGGCCTCTCCAAACAACGGGCTTAGAAGGGTCATCAAGCACCAGGTTAGTTGACATAACTTTTATACCGAGCCAGCTGCTTTTGGGTGGTATTACTCCTTTATCAGTTACGAAAGGTTTTTCTCGCACTCCAAGCAGCTTGGGTATGGATGGCCCTGTTATATCAGCATCTAAAATTCCCACTTTAAGACCTTTTCTTGCAAGGGCCACCGCTAATAGAGCTGACAAAGTGCTTTTTCCCACTCCCCCTTTACCACTTCCTACAGCAACTATATTTTTAATGTTTTTTTTGGTCTTAGGAGGCATACCCCCTGCATTCTTATTTTCCGCCATATTCATCTCTCCTTTTATGAACGCTGCTTTATATATTCCCTCACGGCTCGTTCGCAGGTAATGGGAAGAGTCACTTCGCTAAACTTAATCCCCGCGGCATCCAAAGCCCCTTGAGCTTTAGGCCCTACTCTAGGGGCTAAAACCACAGAAACTCCCTGCCTAGAAAGCTCCTGAACAGCCCGTCCGCCTGCTCCATGGCCCGCTTCTTTTGCCTTGTTCTCTATGACTTGCTGCAAGGTCCCCTCTTCGTCGAAAAGGAGGAAATATGAAGCTCTGGCAAATCGCTCAGAGACAGGGTCACCTTCAGACCTGCCGTCAGAAGGAACAGCAATGTACGATCTCAATTCGTTAACACTCCCTTCTTTTGATTATGATTATCATTTACAATAGTATCTTCCTTCCCCCCAAACTAGTCAAGCAAAGTCGCCTGGGAGTTTATTGATAAAG